>JBKPMK010000504.1:0-13537 GCA_046732115.1 Thermoproteota archaeon | reverse complement strand
TACGTTCAGATTCAAGAAATGATCATGAAGATGTATTGTTTGATAGAAAGGTAGAAACAGCTTCAGAAGGTCTCATTTCATGCTTTTCTAGATGTTTCTACAATATGCCATTAAAAAATAATGCTCTGACTTTAGCTGACTACATTATAGCCATGAAATCAGAAATCAACTTAGCGGACAATTACAGAAAAGAGATCATTCAGAAACTAGCTGGACTTTCAGTACATCATGGTAAGACTTTATTCAAAGATATGACTAGAGAACAGGTCTTAGAGTTTCTTGATAGTTTACGTAAGCCAGAAGCCTCAGATCCGCTTCACAAATGGATAGGAACTTATAACGTATATAGAATGCATATAGTACGTTTTTTCAAATGGTTATATCATCCTGATATAGAACCGCAAAAAAGACCAAAACCATCAGTTGTTGAAAATATTCCACAGTTAAAATGAAAAGAGGTTTCTATATACAAACCTAGTGATCTGTGGGCAAACGAAGATGATGCAATCTTTCTGCGTTACTGTCCATCTAAGAGAATGAAATGTTATCACGCAGTATCCCGAGATACTAGCTGCAGACCACATGAGATATTGAAGTTAAGAATCAAAGACATTGTGTTTAAGACTGTTGCTTCTAATCACTATCAATATGCTGAAGTACTTGTAAATGGTAAAACAGGATCAAGACACCTGCCATTAATTGATTCCATCCCTTATGTAATGACGTTCTTGTGCAATTGAGCACAAAAACTGAACAGCTAGAATGGAGAAGATCGAAGGTTGTTGAGATGAGGGCTAGAGGCCTAAGCCTTGGAGAAATAGCACGTGAACTGCAAGTATCGAGAGCTTCCATTAGCACTGATATCCAATACATAAGAAATGAGACTAAAGAATCCATCAAACAATACGTGACAGAACACTTACCAGAACAATACCAGATATGTCTTAGTGCATTAGACGTTATAATCAAGCGTGCATTTGAGATACTGCAGACGACAGACGATAATAGAGAAAAGCTGCAGGCTATGGAATTGTTCAAGAGCACAAAATGATGATAGCAGCGATAGCCGAACTATTGCGACTGCAACGAGTAGCGGTAGACAATCCGTATTTTAGATAGATGTCCATGTCCACCTATTACGATGACCGCAAGAGACACAATCCTGTCAGCTTGGGTTTGCAGACACTCAATTCTCGCATCTTTTAGCTTTGACTGAATTGCTGTGACAAATTTATCTCCTTTGTCCTCGTGAGCTTTATCGTGTACAATAAGCCATATTCTATCAGCCTTCATATTAATAGCAGGCAGGACTATTCTGTCTATCTCAAATCCAACTGCTACATGAACACGAGGAATCTGGAGCGAGGTCATCCAATTATGCATAGTAGTATTGTTCATTATAGTCTACTTAGTAAGATTAGTAATTAAATGGTGCTTATATATTTCGCTGATGTCTCGGACTTAAAATGAAAAGCACACTATTAGCCCAACAGACAATACCTCTTACAAGAGCAAATAATCTGCAAGTAGCTCAAACTCATGATAGTACCTATGTACAGAATGAAGAACTTACTGTAGATTGTCCTGACTGTTTTGATACAATGGTTAAGATATATGACTCAGATAAAATCCGATATTACTGTGAAAATTGTGATCTAGTTATCTCTGAAATGGAGGTACAGGGATTTAATGAATAACCTGTTAACAAGTTATTCTATTACTTTATTAGGTACTATACGGTATGTACCTGCTTCCCCTCGGTTTGGCGTTCACTATGAAATGAAGGTATAACAGATGAATACAAATACAGACTTCAGTAACTCCAATTCCGAAATAGAAGCCGGAATGCCAGCAGTAAGTTATCATGAAATTATCCGTCATCTGAACCCTGCTGTCATACCACGTGTGACTTCTATATCTAATATGGGTTGGTGTGAACGTGCTGCATACGATATTTCATTTTTTGGTGTGAATGGTTTTCCAGAAAATAATATGGGCGAAATTGGTACTGCTATTCATAGAGTAGTTATAAAATCAATGTTGGAAATTGTTCAATCCATAAAGCGGGACAAAAGTAATATTTCTAAACAAAATGCAAAGCAAATTTTTTATTCTAATGCTGAACAAGAAATTGATGCTAACTGGAAAACTTATGCTCTATCAGGAATAGAAAATCCACTTCCTCTTATCATGCAGGATTTGAATATTAGGGCTGATAGACTTGCAGATAAGCTGACTAGTGATAATGAAGTTAGCAGTACTGATTACTACCAAAAAATATTGCTTAGACCAGAGTTTACTATACGAAATAAAGACTTACCATTAGAAGGCAGGCTAGATTTACTTAAGATAAAGCTTGCTCATACATTGGATCCTAATGAGTATGTCAAGTCGCACGAGCTAGCCAGCCTCGAAATTGATGAAATCGAAATAATCCAAATGAAAACTGGAAAAGCAATACCTAGGACGGAAAGGTCTCGTATGCAAGCAGATGCTGAAACATTACTATTGATGCATACATTTAATCTTAAAAATCCACCTATCTATACCTGGCAATTTGCAGATAAAGATGTACCTCGAAGGAAGTTTAAGTTTCCTCAAGTCTATCAAGCTATAGAAAAATACATTCAACTGTGGAAAGGAGAAGCATCTCCAGAGATAACCGGCTATTGTACAAGGTGCAAGTTAAAAGATGCCTGTCTTGGATGGTATTTTGCAAGGGCTGACAAGCTAACTGAAGAAGAAATTGTCAGAAGGAAAGCAGCCTTTAGACTTTCTAAAGATATACGAAACGAGATTGCAAATACTGATAGATGGAAAGTTTATGCATCTTTTCGAGACGCTAACGAGAGACATAGCGATGGATGGGCAATTAATGGGTTAAAAGTAAATAGCATCGATTTGGCTAATCAAGAGGTAGTTTTAGTAGGTCAGCAAGGGTCATTTGGAAACTTTGTAGACTTTAGTGTTGGTGATTTTGTTACTATATCTGATGGCAATCCAAATTTGGGTAGTAATCCAACTGCGGTTGTAGCAAATATAGATCTTAAAAGACCTTCTATAACTATTCGATCGATAAGAAACGATCTTTATTTTTTGACCTATGATAACAGGCAAAATTCAATTTTGACTATGGATAGATTTGACTTTGACAAAGGACTTACTACAATAAGGTACCTTGATAGTTTCTTTAGACAATCACCGCATGCAGGTATTATCCTAGAAAGGGCGGGTAGAATTTTTGCTGATAGGGATCAGAATGTGAATGTGAATATTAATAATACTAATGGAATTACTGCATCTACTTTCGCTTCTCCTTCTGCAGGGTGCCAATAATTTTGGAGAACTGTGCTTTTGACTCAGAAACTTTTAACCTTATTCCAGAGAATCATGAACAATACTCAGCTAGAAGTAGACTAAAAGGAGAGAGTACTATTCCTGTAACAGGGCCACCAGGTACAGGAAAATCAACTTTTATTTCTAGATGCTGTTTTGATTTGTTAAAAGAATACTCTCCAGTTTTAGTAATAACACCTACCAATGCCATGGTAGATAGCATATTATCAAAAATTCACTCCCTTTTGCAGAAGACAAAATTACAGTTACCTAAAGGTTTTATCATTCGATATGGTAACATTACAGAATTAAAGTATACCTATCCTAATTTGATGGGATATACTCTAGACAATATGGTATTGTCAAATAGTCAATTCATTAGCCATGTCAATGGCACGGCTAAAATAAAATCGGCTATGAATTACTTGCAAAATGCTAGGATAATATTATGTACTGACTATATTGCTAAAGACCTACAAAAAGTAATCCAAGCTGGTGCTGTACTTATTGACGAAGCAGGACTTATTAGCCTAGACAAAATGGGAACTTTGTTTTCTTCTCTTAGGGATAATAATGCCAAAATAATAGTCATAGGAGATGACAAACAACTGCCGCCGCCATCTAATGATTATGTAGCTACTAGTTTATTTAGAGCAATATTGAGATATTTTAGAACGACATTATTGAGAAGGGAGTATAGGTTCAACCAAGATATTTTAGATTTAATAAATCCATACTATGAATACAAGCTTGTTGCAGACCAATCAGTTTCAAATATTTCAACTGCTGATATAGCTAAGAAAAATTATGATGGTACTGATAACAATCTCAAAAGAATATTGCAGCACGACAAAAAAGTAGTCTTTGTAGATACAAATAATCAAAGAAGAGAAGACAAACATTTTGTAAATAGAGGGGAGGTATCTATTATCAAAGAAATAGTAAATGGCTGCCTTAGTATGGGTATTGATGACGTTATGATTACAACGCCATATAAGCAGCAAGAGAGGATGTTGCAACTACACCTTCCACTACAAGAAAGAGGAGGGATAAGAGTTGGGACTATAGATAAATTTCAAGGTCAAGAAGATGAAGTAACAATAATTTCCATGGTGAGGTCAAATGATAAAATGTATTATCAAGACGCGATAGGATTTGTAAATATCCCCAGATCCTGTGTTGCGTTCTCAAGAAGTAAGAGAAAAACAATAATAGTTGGCGATCATGCCACTTTGGTAAAGAGCAGGTTTCTTGCAAGATCAATAGAAACAATTTCAAAGAAAGACGGCTTTCTTGTTTGGAACAATTTTCTTTCTTAGATTTAGTTATAATTATCTCACCGGAATAAGGTTCTAATAAAGTAACATACTATAGTATAAATTGGTACAAGCGCTCAGTAACTTGAATCATTGAAATGCTCTTTCACTTTTTGTCGATATTTCTCACGCAAGGATAACCATTTCATGGTTGTATCAATTTCAACCTCAGAAAAATCGTATAGTCTATATACAATAGAATCAATTTTCTCTTCACATTCCTCTATCATTGCATCAATACTTATAACATTCACGATAGTGCTGTCACGTTGTTGCAGATTAGATAAAACCTTCTTAATGATATTAGGAGTGTTAGTCTTAAGGTTAGGCTGGATTACATCAATTATCGTCTTCTCGAACAACTGCCACAATGTATGTACCTCTCGTTTTGAGTCCAACAATGACAGAATAGATAGGTAAACATGTTGTAGTAGGTGCTCGTCATCGAATTCAATATTGTAAATTTGTTGTTCTTCAGCTTCATATAATCCGTAAATACTGATCTTTAATCGTTGTATATCACCATATAGTTTGAAATCATGATACTTCTTTTTCCACATTTCTGGATATTTGTCTTGATAGAATGACACTTTAGAGAACCATGATCTATCATGGTTACCTGTCCTTATCGCATCTAAATCACTTATTAGAACATCTAGAAGAGTTCTTTGTGAATTATGCAATTTGTTTGACCAAGATAACCAGTTCATTACGAAACTCTTCCTGGTTGTGCAGCAACACAGTATCTCTTTAACCAGATTTTCAATCCTATTAGCAAGATGCTTTTCATCAATGCTCTCTGGTATTTTTACGGGTAACCAATCGATAAAACGCTTGGCATAAGAATAGTAACCACCATGGAATTTAGTCGACTTTTTATGTACCAAATAGTCTAAAAGACTACTATTAAGGAGCCCACTGAGATACTCATAGGTGATTTTGGCCTTTGGGTATCTCATAACATACCAAATTCAATACCCGGATAATTGGAATAAAACCGAAAAAGACATAACAGAACCCGATTCTACGATAGTTTCTTTTTATTCCCCAAACGCAGCCGAAGTCATCGTAACAATTGCTGTAACGTTAGAGCCCAAAGATATGGTGCTGGACACTTTTGTTCAACAGCATATAAAGAATCTGAGAGATAATTATTCTGATTTTAAAATTTTACAATCTAAAAAATCCTGGTTATCAAGTCCGGATGATAATGGTAATGGTAATGTGAATACCCTTGCGCATATATTGGTATGTTCATTTGAAGGATTAACATTTCATTATTTCATTACTCTAGGGAAGTCATTAGCACATGCCACCAACATGTATTATACCGTTACATATATGGCAGCACCAGGAAAATATCGAAGGAATTTGCCTATAGCTGAACACATGATACGTTCTATTAGAATTTTATAATAAGCACTAGATAAATAATAAAAATAAATTTTTAGCATACGAATCAGACAAATACACGTTAAGGATTAACATTCCAGATATTTTGCTATAGGCAAGGCATACGTTTAGACTCAATTATAAAAACGTATTATTACCTTGTAGTTTAGTACGGGATATAGTTATAGCTGTTGAAGTTCAGACGAGCAGAGCAATCCGATAAAAATAGTGTTCTAAGATTCTGTACTAATACGTTTGAATGGGGCGATTACATCGAAGAGGTATGGGATGTATGGTACGCTGATCCTAATGGTTATTTAATGATAGCAGAGGAAAACGAGGTTATAGCAGCGGTTTCTCATGCTTATCTTTGTCCAAACATGAATAGAGTGTGGTTAGAAGGTGTCAGAGTTAATCCTAATTTCAGACGCAGATCAATTGGAACTGAATTGATAAAGAAAATGGTACAATATGGTAAGGAACAAGGTGCTCAAGAAGCAGCTGGTCTAGTATCAGTAAAGAATGTCGCCTCACAAGGCATGATGGATAAGAATGGTTTTACAGTGACATCGAGATGGATTTATTGTTATAGTGCTATAAAAATACACCAAAAGCCAGATATTGGCCAAGCAACAATTGCTACATTGAAAGATAAGGAAACAATACGTAGTTATCTTAAGCAGTCTGAGATATTTAGAGCAGCAGCAGCAAATTATGTAGATTTTTGGAGATGGTATCATCTCGATATGGATTCTGATGTTTTGCACAATCTAATTGATAATAGGAAGATAATCATCACGACTAATCATGATCATTCAATAATAAATGGGCTTATGATTATTAATAAAAATGACGATAATATGTTTCAAATAGGCTATATCGATGCTGTTGATGTACTAACCTTAAAGCATCTAATCAGCTTTGTCATTAATTTGGCATACTCCGAATTAAGAGAAAAAAAATCTGAGACACTACAAATGTTCGTACCTCTGACATCGTTCCTATACTCTGCCCTGACAAATCTAGAAATAAACCAATATGGACACTTCCTACTATACAGAATGGAATTTTAGGTATTTCTAGATGATAATCTAGCGCTTTTCATAACGTTATTTGCTGTTATTGCCACGGCTTTTATTGATTCATGGTTAACTCCTACTGTTATAGGGTGGCGAACAAAGTAAAAAAGTATCACCTTTATCGTGTATTCTATCCATATAGAAGCATTTTTCCTATTAGATGAGTAGCAACCTGACTGCGTCTATAAGCTGGATGAACTCTAATACCCTCAAGCCAAATTAATCTTTTATTTGGGCATAATGCTGCGTGTGAAACTGCAATTGTGGGGTTGCTTTCACTTTTGTATATCTTATTCTCCTTTCTCTTCTTTTCCTCCCCGAGCTCTGCAACAAATAGTATACCATTTCGATCTGTATACCATAAATCCCATACCTTGGCAATATAATCTCCCCAGCTAAAAGTGTCATTACAGAAGCTCATAATGTCATCTCTATCCGATTTTCTTGCTATCCTAAATCTCAAGATAATATGTTTTATCACTATAGAATCTGTTAATATAATCGGTTAAGTGATAAGCAAACCATAATCTGAAAGTCCACCTAAATGCAGCCAAAATATCTTATTCCTTAAATCATAGATAATAATAACGTTATAAATAATAATAATAATAATACTAATACATATTGTAACAAGTGGAGTTATATCAGAAATTAACATTAATTACTGCAATTCTTGGCCTCGTAGTTCCCTTATTAGGGGTTTTTGCTTATGTTTTTATAAATAGTCTGACTGGCATTCCAATCTTAGCTCTTTTCTTAGGTACCGCACTCCTTATTGCGGTTGTAATAATTGCAACTAACGTAGCAGCTATTGTTGTTGCATTTTATATAAAAAATACAAGACTTGTAGGAGCTATACTAATTTGCTGTGGAGTCGTTCTATTTCTAACGGTACAAATATGGGGTATTCCGGGATTAGTATTGTATATAGTATCAGGCATAATGGCATTAAGAGAAAAGCGAGCTCTCCCCGCTAGAAAGTATATAATCAAATGTCTTGCGTGTGGTAAAGAACTAGAAGATATCAACAACCCAGACTTTGCTAAAGATCATTTAGCTGGTAATCCTACTCATTTAGAATACAGAGTGTTTGTGGAAATACTTTTTACTACTAATGCAACTAGGAAATTTCCTTAAGAAGAGATGGAAAGAGGAGACAGCAGCGCTAATGCATGATTCCACCTGGTATCCCGACCGAATTCGCAATTTTGGGGGAAGCCTTGCGTAGTTGCAAGTAAATCAGTCTTATAGGTATTCTCTTATCTCTATAGAATCTGTTAATGTAATAGGTTAAGTGATAAAGCAAATTATCAATTCATAATCATAGTAGAACATAGGAATATTAACTATTACTATTGTATGTTGTATTTGCTTTCTTTCTTTTAGGATGACTGCATCTCAGTTTCTATGTCCTACTCTCTGTTCTTTTAACTCTTCAAACCATTTCCTTCTCCCATTATTCCTCTTGAGGCTGCTGTAAGTAGATTTATCAAAACCAAAGAGCCCAAGAACCGTTTCTGCTGCATCAAGTATCATTTCTTTGTATTTTTCCTTATCATACGAGGGCATAGATTGTATGTTCTCAATAGGTGTCACTCTATTGAGAAGCACCGCTTAGCTATAATCTTAACTTGTGTTGACTAAGTAATCCTATGAGTGCATCTTATATAGAACCTTCTTCTATAACAGTGTTTTTTTTTACAAATACTGTGATGCTTGCAGTCTTTGTGGCTTTAGGCCTCGCATTGGTTGCAGGATTGATAGCCATACCTTCGATAGAATAAGCACACGCAGCAGCATCATCTTCATCTCTAGCGGGATCAATAGAAGACAGACTAGGGCTGTTTTTCGGCCTGAGGAATGCAATACTAGGACTTTTCAGCTAAGACAAATCCTCTCTTCCTTTTTTAGTTTATCAACACTCTCCTACTAGTACTACAATACCGGCTGCTTGATTTTTGTTTTTTGTTTTTTTATTTTTTATGTGTGAGACAAGAATGTTCCTTTTTTTGTGAGATATGTCATGTCAAACCAACTCACTAGAGGCTACCGCTAATCTGAGTTTTGATAAAAAATAAAAAATAAAGATCTATGGTAAATTGGATTGAGGCCGCATCTTTCCTATTATCATTAACATACCTTCCTCATTTCCTCTAAGTGATTGATTTATCGTTTTTAATTGTGAAACTGCTCCTTGAATGTTGCCCGAATTTATATCTGAAATAGATTGCTTCAAGTGTGTTCTTGTATTATTGAGAAATGAATATACAACATCAAGCATAGCTAATTGATGTGCATACAGTTGATCATTAGCAAGATTCAATTCTGAAATTGCTCCTCTGAGATTATAGCCATTTATATTCTCGTCAGCAGCCAACAAATGAGATTCTAACGAATTAAAGGTAGAATTCATCTCACCAGCCATAGGAAGTTTCATTACCATCATTCCCTCCTGATGCAGTATTCTTATCTGTCTCAGCATATTCAATTCTGAAATTGCTTGATCAGTATTTCCCATCTCCAAAGCCTGCTGAGCAGCCAACAAATGCTGTCTTGATGTCTGAAGAACAGGATTGGACATTACATCAAGAGCTGCTAATTGATATTGCTCAATTTGTACTTTAGCGCCATTCAATTGTGCAAGTGCTTCTTTGGTCTTACCTGTATTAAGATTATTTAATACTTGGACCAAGAGTGAATCTGCAGCTTTGAATGCTATTATCATATTTTCTGTGGCATTGTAACTTTGTTGGTCTTTTGTGTTTTGTATGGTAGTACTGACATCAACATTGGCAGTTTGATTACTTTTAGAATTTGTTGCTGAGGAAGAAGGTAGAATACCTATAGCCGTTCTTGTCATCGTTCCTGCAGTTGCAATTGCAAGTCCTATTGTTAGGATAGAGACCATCACTAGGTATGATTTCTTTCTCTGCACTGCAGGCGAATTATAGGCTGAAGATGATAATAAACTTGCTCAACTTAATCACATTGGTAAATTAGAATATTCTATTAGAATCTGAAAAACACAGTTGAATAGAAATGCTGCCCTGAATTTCTTAAATACTTGGTAGTTAGGAGAAGTACATCAACATTCCCTCTCCCTTTACCTTTAGTATTCTATGTGTACTGGTGCTGGATAGTAAGTAAAAACCACAACTCTAACACGAAAGGGGAGGTTGTGAAATACTGAGTTTGCTAGATGCAAATCCTAAGCCTGATTCCCGCTTTTCAATTATAATCGTGGTTGACACTTCTGTGAAGCTAAGTAGCACAATCTAGTTCTTTTCTATCTGATCTTTCATCCTTTGCTATCCCCACGATGTTCTTGTGAAGCCTCTCTTCTTCTATACACGTGATATTGTTCTGTCTGCTGTATTTCACCGATCTTTTCCATATGTTCGATCATCAAAACTGATCCTCCAGCATCGAGTTTTCCACTAGATACTAGTCTTTCTTGTAGTTTGTCATAACTCACTAGCCCGTTATTGTTCTTTGCCAAGTCCTCAAAAACGTGCCAAAATATTGGTTTATTTGCTTTATAGTCTGGAGTGAATTTTATTTGCTCTCTTGGTTCCACGATGATCATTGTAAAGTATGGACCATTATTATTGTTTGATAGGCTTGAATTGTAATTAATAGTGGTTTGGGAAATGTGGCGCAGTTAAGCTATGTGTTGCTTGTAGTCATAGTAGTAGACCCTGTAATTTGTCAATGCTTCTATCCATAGAACTTTCTTGTGACGAATACCCTCTGTTTCCATCTGATGCCATATTATCTCTTCTCCTTCTGACAAAAATGGTGTTAGAGGTAGATATCAATCATCTTTATTTGACTATTATTAGTTTGAATAATTAACATATTGATGATAATAGGATCAATAATGTATGATTATTGGTCTTCTACTGAATGTGGCTGCCTCTTTTCTTCTTCTTCTAATATTTCTTCTGGATTCACATTAAGTTGTTCTGATTCACGCTGTTTCTTTTTTAATTCCTCTGCAACCTCTATTGCTTTTGGCTCTTCTTTCTTATCCTTATTAATGCTATCATCGTGGCTTTCATTTTCTGATGACAACAAAATGTACGACCGGTTTTAATATATTAAGCGTTCCCTAGTATAGATACGAGACTTATCTGTACCTTATGATAATGAAATGTTGCCCGAATTTCTTAGAAAATATAGATTATGCCATATTTTATTTTGAGCCCAAATAGCTGAATTTATCAAAGATATATATCAAATAGTGTGCAGCTATGAGACAACATGAAGAGCTTCAATGATTGGTGGAGGACTGTTCCAGAAGATCTTAGGAGCAATTCGCATAAGGGAGATGAAGCAAGCAAACCAATGCTAAATCAAGTTAACGACACTCTCTTGAATCTCCATCTAGCAGGCAAGTATGATGTAAAGCCAACTCATGAAGAGCTGAAGGATTGGCTGCATAGCGGTCAAGTAGATGTCGTTAAAATAAGTACAAAATAGCCGCAGAAAAGATACATAACAATTCTATTTTTCTTTTCATATAGTCAGCGTTGATAATCACGTTTTATTTAGCATTCAAAGTATTATAAACTGCCCCGCCAACTAGAAATTCGGGGAAGCAGGTATTCCTTTATCATATGCCTACATGATCATTGGCTGTATTTTATCATATATTCTATTAGCTCGATAATTTCCATAATAAAAGGAGATGTGACGGTAAAAAGCCACTTGTTATGTATTATCCAACTCTTGAACTTACTGAATCTAGAATTGGCACCGGAATCTGATTTAGAGGTAAGGATGTATTCCATTCTTTTTAGCAAAGAACTTGTTTTTCTCTTTTCTTCAGTACTGTAGGAATTTTTTTCGGCTTCGTATCTTAATGTTCTGATCCTGTTAGTTATTTCATCTTTGCGTGATAGGCTTCGAGTAAGAGTATAATATTCATCTTTTGCATTGATATTAATGGTATTGCTGTTTATAATAAGATTGACTCCTTCAGCAGAAAATTCTAATGACAGTTTTCCATCAACCAGCTTTTCCTCTACTGAAACGTTTCGTGATAGTTTTAGCTTTGTTATTATTGCTGCAATCTTATCTAATATATTGATCTAGGTTCAATGATATCTCCAATATATCTTCTTGGCTGTATGATCACGCATCAGACATTTCGCTAATGACGTTTCGCTGATAGCTAATAGTTTTTTCATTACTCTTTTTTCTACCCTCAATTCATAGCGTACGCAGATGCTTCTGATGCGGAACTAACTAACATGCTAAACAAAAAAGTAGGAGAATAAATATCTATAGCAGCAGTTTACTGCAGTAATATTCTCCTTAGGATTTTCCGCCTTTTTTAGCAACCTTTGCTCTTGTCTTTTTGCTTGCAGAAGCAAGTCCTTTTTTAGTGCTTTTAGACATTTAGTTGAATGTATATATACATAAGTTATATATTAATATGTATATATTGATATCTCGTTATATTCAAGTCTCAAATACCGTTGTAAATTCAGCAAGAATGTTAAAGATCAGCAAATTCATAGTCAGCTTCATGGTTTTCGAATAGAAATGCTTCCCCGAATTTCTAAAATACACAATGTATTTAGGTATGTGTCTACGTTTAGGTTTGGTATAAGAGGACGATGTCCTTTTTGTATTATGACCGAATATTAGATTGGAAGCATATCTTCAATATACTCATCTATATGTATTGTTTTTACACCTGGGTGCTTAGGACATCGCCATTCTTCAAAATGTGTAGGATCATATTTGATATAAGTGGTATGCGCATATCTTGTTAGTTCACGATACTTTTCGCCATATTCTCCGCATTGACCGCACTCAAATACATCTATTACTATTTGATTGCCTATAATTTTAAAATCCTGGCTTTTATCTTCTTGATACCATGTCTTGAGTGCAAATGTCTGCGTAACAATTTGACATTGACTGTTTTTACATTCAACAACCATTTCATTGTTGTCATCAACAGCCGATGCTACGTGGTTGTTTCTATAGATGTAAAAGTCTTCGCCCCCACAGCCAGGACAAGTTAAACGGCTGCCGTATTTTGATGTAGCCATCAATTGTTGTTCAGCAGCAGCATCGTAGCTGCAAAATAATCTCAACTTAGATATCATGATCTTCCTATACATTTAGTGATTATTTTTCTATTAAAATTATATGCACATAGAATCAGAATAGAAATCTTTATAGCTAAGAGTATTTAAATACATTATATTAGTATGGTGAGTACTACCAAGTATGATAGGACAGAAAAGCTAGGAATTACCTCGCCTAGATCATTGTTACGTACGATTGATGGTAAACGTGGAGATGTTCCCAGCAGCACGTACATCAGAAGAGCTGTCGAGAATTACCTAAAAAGAGGAAGATAAAATGTTTAGCTTTCTTAAGAAGTGCATACAAATC
>JBKPMK010000503.1:0-1549 GCA_046732115.1 Thermoproteota archaeon | reverse complement strand
GAATCCTTTTTGACATTTCTATTACCTTGCTTATATATACAAGCATTTTTGATTAGTCGGATAACTAGCAAGATATGAAATGCCAGAGCAAATTTTCACAATCCCGATTTCAGGACACATTAAATATTCGAGCATAAAACTTAATACATAGGCGATCTATTTTAGCTTAATACACAATAATTTTGACAAATAATACACATTGTTCATTACTATAAGAATTTAAACTCTCGCAGTGGTAGTATGTGATATATCTTATAGAAGTTTGAGAATTTGTTCACTAGTAAAATTACTTTGACAAACATCATCATAGCACACAGGTGTAAGTATTATTACTATTAATCTAATCTAACTCTGTTGCTAATCTTTCAATCAGATATTTTATTGTAACAGGCTTTTCGATAAAACATCCCAAATTTACATTAGGATATAGTTCTCTTAGAGCTTGAATATTTACTTCTAATGCAGACATAAAACATACTCTAATGTTAACATCTAATTCTAATATCTTTTCGTATAGTTGAAAGCCATTCATGTTTGGCATATAAATATCAGTTAAAAGAAGATCATAATAATGTGGTTTGAATTCTTTTAACACTAATAAAGGATCGTTATATGTGTATACTTCAAATCTTTTCTTCTTGTCTCCCTCATTGTAATAATGACCGTCTAAACCCGCTTTGAAAGTTAATGTAATATCAGGATCATCATCTACAACAAGAATCCTTTTGATAAATGGTGGTTGTGGTTGTGGTTGTTCTTTTGTTTCTATTTCTATAGTGGTATCTAAATTTGATCCCTGATATTGTATATAATTAGAATCAGTAGGAGAGGGAGAAGAAGACTCTGAAAGGTAATACTGATGATGACGATCAGTATTGTTACTATAAGAATGACGGAATGAACTAATCCCATTATCTAAAATTGGACAAGAATAATGGTTTTTAGTTTGTGTAAACAATATTACCACGTATCATTCAATTTTCAGGCGTCATCTTATATAACTTTCTATATTTTTATCGATATAAATCAACAACGTAGACTCTAAAGCCAAAATTTAATAATAACAGCGGGTTAGAATTCCTAATATTTTGGCAGAAAAGGAAAAATATCTATCTAAATGGCGTTTTCCAATACACATTAAACAATGGAAGAGGAATCACTTGATTCATTTGAAATATGTGACGCAGGATGCATTAGATGAGCCAACTGTCATATCCTATCTTTCGAAAGATGATGTAACTGTGAAGGTGCATATGGACCGCTTGATCAGCTAGAATCTAAATGACTCTCAAGCTGGAATGGCTCTTCGCAGAGGCGGCTGGTTCCACCCACCCACTAGACGGTTAGATAGATGAAAAATATTAAGGGTTTTCGGATTAAAGTATACTGATTAAGGCATAGTTCCTACGGATTGGAATGTATTTGATGTTCTCCTTTGATTAAGGAGTTACCTTGATATTCCTTATGACCATGCCATGTTCTACTGGCTGATTTGCTTGAAGATGTTCTCGTATCACTTCTGCACTTATTGTGTGATCTCCAACCGGTA
>JBKPMK010000502.1:0-7532 GCA_046732115.1 Thermoproteota archaeon | reverse complement strand
CATGCCACTACCGATCCGTGAAGGGATCGATTCTGTATTGTAATGAGGCCCTATTGTGCTCCACCAGATTTCTTTACCCGTGGTCGCATCCATTGCCATTACGTTTCCCATCTTATCATGACCTACAACTAATTTCTTCCGAGTTCCATTATCAAAGGTAACTTTGCTAATACTGCTTCCCCATGAGGTGTCCCAATCATGTGTATCTGGGATTGTTACATTCAGAACCGTCCCATGTG
Source organism: Thermoproteota archaeon (assembly GCA_046732115.1). Lineage (GTDB taxonomy): Archaea > Thermoproteota > Nitrososphaeria > Nitrososphaerales > Nitrososphaeraceae > JAFAQB01. The sequence goes on along the minus strand of JBKPMK010000502.1, from coordinate 7,293 downwards.
CAATAAATGGAGTAGCCCATATTACTTTGCCATTAGTTATATTTACGGCAATCATGTGGTTTGAATAAAGGTTAGATGATTGTCGACTAGTCGCATTAAAGTTTGGGGATGCACTTCCTATTGGCATGTAAATGGTTCCCGTTTCAGGATCGACCGATCCTCCGGACCAATCGTTTGCTCCAGCATTATATGCCGGAGCAGAACGTGAATTTACCCAATCACCCACTGTAGTTTGCAGGACCCAGATCACATTACCATTAGTACTGTTTAATGCTGTGATATTTCCTCTTACAGTTACAACGCCACTGGATGTATCGTCATGACCGGCTGATCCAACGATTACATAGTTTCTCCAAACAATTGGAAATGTAGGAATATTATATCCTGCCGTAGAATCGCCCAAAACTTGCGATTGCCAGACAACCCTGCCAGTTGTGGCATTAATTGCTATAACATTGGCATTATACGCAGTACTTGCATAAATTATTCCGTCATTAAAAGCCAAACCCATTGTTGGACCATTACCTCCATGATTTTTCCAGATTACATCTCCAGTATGAGTATCGAATGCTATCACAGCGCCAGCGTAATCCTGTACATATCCTCTATCGCCAATAACTATTGGAGGGTCTTGTATCTCAGCATCATTAATTAATCTCCATTTAAGCTGCAACATTGCTACATTGCTTCTATTAATTATCGTTTGAGGACTATTTCTGGTACCGTAGACATCATGGTTAACAGTTATCCAGTTATTGGCATTACTAGGTTCTGTTCCTAGTTCTGAGTAAGGTTGGTCAGGTGACATGCTAGAATTATGATGTAGTTTATACATACTAATGTGAGGAAATACATTCTCTCTACTTGCTTGTCGATCCACTATGCCGATAGATTTCCGTTCATCGGAATGTCCTGGCCGAATTTGATTCGACTCAATAGACAAAATAACAGAATCCCTATATTTGTCCTTCAACTGACTGTTTGCTTCTGGAATAGGACGCACGACTAAGAAAGTCAGAATTAATATTAATATTATAAACGCAAAATCATCCTTTAAAACGAATTTGTGCATATTGGACACCAATTATGTGTTCAAACACATCGATAATAATAAACTATTTCGTATTTCGGCAACCACGCTTATCGATGTGTAATATTTAATGGATATTAGCGATACCTGCACCCCGTCAGAGAATAGTTTGCATCAGCATAACTATTTTTTCTTAAAATCAGAGTATAACGTGTTAGTATATTTTCTTAAATAACATTAAGAGATCTGAATCCTATAGTTAATTATTTGAACGGGCTTACTGTTAAAAACCGTTAAAGGTATGCTATTTAAGGTTCAAATCGAGCCTTTCTTGTACCATGTGAATGCAAATGAGGCTAATGGACGATTAACATTTCAGCAAGCTGCAGACTTAAGATAACAAGCAGCAACCGTCGAAACCAGTTTAGGCTGTTAGTCAACATCTTCATTAAATAAATAGCTTTCAGACTATTAATCAAAGAATCAACTATTACATCCACGATTTTGTTCTCTCGACAGTTATTTTCTCGCCTTATTCTTCATGACTTCCTTTAGGACTTCTTGCGTATATCTCGCAATTTCCTCATCTTCAACAGATGCTGCAAGGCCGGTCTCTTCTCTCATAATAACTTTATTTCTTTTTGCAATGGACAAAACAGTTTGAGTTATCTGCTGCTCAATCTCTGCTGAAGCGATATTATGCAACAAACCTGCCTCTTTTATAGCCGATTTTCTAATTAAACTTTGTAATTCAATATCCTGTCCTACTGAAATTGCCGCAGAATATATGCCAATCATAACTAAAAAGCATGAGAATCCCACATAGGATATAGTCGCAAGTCCAAATGGTGGATATTTGTAATTTACTAGGAAAATAGCTTGGTCAGAAGAGAACAACAATATCAAGCCGTAAGCAGAAATTACCATAGATTCACGGACCTGAATCTGTCCCAATCTTCTTGCTATAGTCCAAGAGGCGATACCGAAAAGTATTCCCCCTACAACCTTACTCAATCCGAAAATAAGATTATATACAATTCCGAATGTAACTGGGTCTGAAGCACGGAATTAATTAAATAAGTTTAGCAATGAAGGAGCGAATAGGCCTAAAAAATATGCCAATGGAATGCAGACGATAAGCCAATACTTTACCTTGCCTAATCTAGCAGAATGAGGGCGCATTAACAAAGATGTGGCGATACAAGTCAGCATAAATGCAATAATTCCCGATAAAACATATCCTAAATAGGGTATCGAATACTCAGAAATTGAACAGTCAAGCCAATAACAATAGTCATTGCAAACAGAGGTAAAATAACAATCACAACAGACGCTATCAAAAAATTCTCCTTCTACGTCTACTATTTATTTCCTACTTGATATCACATTTAGGCCCAAAGAAAGGTCAATAAAATCTGCTGACGATGAGGAATTAGTCAGTTGTAGGGCATGGTCCTTTAGAAGCGATACGTAGTAAATTCTTTCGAGTTCAGCGATACTTTAGTACGGGAAACCCATGTAGCGTCTACTATGTGCAGAATCAGAAATAGATTATCAGATTTGTGAAGGCAGAATTTGAGCATATTTTTCGTCAGATTAGGAAAAGATGGAAAGTCACGGAACTTGGTAACTCGTAAGTTTAGAGGATCCTGCATTGATGCTAATCATGATCCGTTTGCATAAGGTGTTTCCTATGAGTATCATAATGCTTTGTTGTAACTGGGATATATCTTGCAGGTATGCACTCATAATACATTGTCGGTTTAGACAGTGCAACATCCGATGCTCTTACAACCATGCTTAGATAATGCCGCATTGAATCCGGCTGTGCTATCAGTTTTATGAGTTTTGCTCCTCGTGACCTAGGTCTTTTTAAATGATTCTTAATTTTTGGGAAATTTTATTGGGCGCTCGGTCGTTTGCAGCGTGTCTAGCCTGTGGCAATCCTTTCCTTATCGTTTTCCAGTCGAAAGAAAGATGGTTCATTTCACAAAATAATTTGGCGGGTTTGAAGTAATTGGTAACAGTTGAAGCAGAAATCTTTCCAGAACAAATGCACAAATGCGGTTATACGACCAATATTGTCAGTATAAATATTTGGCACGCGCTTGCTAATATGAGCGGGAGCGGAGCTAACAACAGCAGCACAACAACACAAATAGAATCGTCTGAGGTATTTCGTAATTTTATAGACAGTCTTGATAGTGAGGTTACAAAAAGATCATACCGCTACTCGATAAACTATTTTATGAGTTTTCTTAGTATTGGTAGATATGAAGATTTAGTATCTTTGAATAATGATACAAAGAAACTGGAGGGTTTCATAAGGGATTATATTACATGTATGCGTCAGGACCGCAAGTTATCACCTGCTACAGTATCAGTTAGGATAGCAGCAATTTCCCATTTTTATTCTTTATTCGCGAATTTTAATAAATTGGCGCAAGTTAAAAAAAATTCAAGGGGAGACAACGTAACATTATAGAAGATAGACCTTACACCAGAGACGAGATCAAAAAACTAGTAGACATAGCTCCATTGCGTGACAAGGCTATTATCCTGCTTATGGCGTCGTCTGGAATGCGTAGAGGCGCTATTCCATTTCTTAGAATGCGGGATATTACAAGGATAGACAAATACCAGTTATACAAATTCAACGTATAATTATGAGTCAGTAGGATTGAGGTCTGGTCCTCTATTCTAGCCCATTTGATAATATTACCAATTTCCAATTAAGGAATGTTTAAATCTTAAATAGTTTATCTACTCGCCTTTTTGTAATGAAAGAGTCTTGGTGACACTCTGCTCCGCCATCAACTTAGGTATTAATTCAGACAAACTTAAGGAAGGAGTTTAGCTTATCCTACAAACTCTTATGACATAACTTTTATCCTATAGATAGACAGGTGGATAATAAGAGTGTCATCTTTTCTTCATACTTAAAGAATGCTCGCACTAGACTATCATAGTGAATATTAAGGAAGACACGTAGATAATAATTTGAAGTCATCTAATATCCATTAACTTATTCTGTAACTGTTCTCACACGACGACTCCCTGTGTTAGATTTAAAGGTATGAAATGTACATCATATAATAGAATGGTATTCCTATGAATGGTACATAGGGTATGGTTGATATGAGTCAGAAGAAGCAGTTACGCAAACAGACTAAAGGAAGGAGTGCCAACAATGTTATGCTGGGGAATATAAATCCAGTACTTTTAACTGACGCCTATAATCTATGTCATCAAGATTTTAAGATAAACACTGACTGGGAAGTATCGCATATTCATAACAGAAACAGCCCTATGATACTTTATGGTCTTAACAAGACTATAGAATATGTTTTTGATACCATGCAAATTACACACGATAATGTAAGAGAAGCCGAGCAATATGCAAGTGAAATGGATGTCTGGTTTCCATCTGATTTGTTCTATTCAATAATTGACGATCTAAATGGCTATATGCCTGTTACCATACAAGCAATCCCAGATGGTAATTGGGTTCCAAGAGGAACACCATTTTGCCAGATAAGAAATACTGTGAAAGGTTTTGGAGAGTGTGTGACTTGGTGGGAGGCAATGCTGATGCATGCGTGGTTTCCATCTGGATGTGCTACTCGATCCTTCCAGATGAGAAAATACTTAGATAGTAAAAAACTTTCTGCAAATCGTTTTCATAGTTTTGGATTTCGAGGACATAGAAGTCTAGAAGACGCATTTTGGGCAGGTATTGCCTGGAATTTATTTTTACCGGGAACTGATGACTTCCATACAAAGAAATACACCAATGCAAATATGAGTTCGATTCCTGCTCTCGCTCACAAAGTAGTGGAACAATTTGACAATGAACTTGAATGTTATATTCAAGCGATAGACCAAACTGCAATACATGGTAAAAAATATGTCTCCATAGTGATTGACACTTTTGACACAGATAACTTTATTGACAAATATGCAGAGCATATTGCAGAATATGCTGTAAGCAAAGGAGTAAAGCCAGTGTATAGGCCTGATTCTGGAAATACGCTAGAACAGACAATAGCCATATGGCGTAAATGCAATAAATGGAACCCTATATTCATCATTGGAGACGAAATGAATTTTGAAAAAGCAAAAGAGTATGACGATTTCTTAGAGACATATAATATTCCACTACAAAACATGACTTATGGAATTGGTGGAGGGTTCTACAACAATCTCACCCGTGATACTTTAGGATGGGCTATGAAAACTGCATATTCAAATGGCAGAAATAGAATGAAGTTTTCTGAAAACAAGCAGAGCATTCCTGGAAAAGTTCAGGTTGTAAAAGACAGTTACGGGCAAATATCTGTCTTTCCAGAGGATATGAATATCGAAGGTTACTCGCCAATGTACATGAATGTATACCATCATAACAAAGACCCATCATCTCATTACTGCATTACAGAAACATGGAGTACTATACAAAATAGAGCACTATGGTATCTTGATATAGAAGAGCTACAAAATGAGATAACCCTGTCAAATGAAATCAAAGAAGAGATTAAGTATATTAGAGACAAGGAAAGACACAGTGTCACTTGATCAGAGTAATATATGCTATAGACTTTGCATCATACCGGGATTATGAAGAGATGTGAATATGTAGTCTTTCAAAGTTTCTGGATTCTCTGTTGTGATATTATTCCGTTTGCAAATACTAAAGCGCCACATGTATTGCAGCGTAGCATTATACGTCTAGTATTGGTTGGCTTGAGCGTCGCCATAGCATTGCAAAAAGACAATAGACATATCGTTCCCATAAGTCGATAACACCGATTTTCTCAAGAAAGCAAATACAGAGTCTGTCAATTTATAATTAGACTGGAGTTCTCAATGACTTGGATGAAAAGGTTCACAAAATGGCAGAAATTACAATGCAAGAGCCATTCTGACGAAGAGTAGTAGATAATCAAGGAAGACCATCACGAGAATTTGATAAACTGGCTTCTTACAAAAGATGCAAGTGATTTTGGACATCCATTCTATTTATCTTATTGGAAGATATCGATGATAGTCTGTTCCTCATAGTTCAAATTAAGAATTAAGTCGTAACACTGGTGGCAGAAATTCCTATACAATTTGCCATAACACCGATAACAAAGATGGCGCTGGTCACTTGAAGATTGTATTCGATCTTCGCCGGTTTTTGGCCCAGACTTATGATGTTACAGCAGTCGGCTTGCTGAAAATGGATTTAACAAGACCATACTAGCCGGCGAACAGACTAAGAAATACTGCTTACAGGCCATTAACTGTGATCGGGGCCTTTGTAAATGAGTGAGATGCACAAATGCCAACGATATTTATCGTGTCTAACTACGCTGTATGGCTTTACATCGTACTAGGTCTACGTGTAGGTGTAAATCTGAAATCCCGCAACTTCTGAATTCTTTGCTGTGATAACATTCCATTTGCGGAATTACAACTACAAAATCCACTCTACGTTTCTTTTTAATGTCTAATGATTAAAACACTATGCATACATCTAGAGAGTTTGCAAGTTTCAATCAGCTCGTGAAAGCCATCGATAGACCAAATACCATAAATATTAAGAAGAACACGATGATATATGCGTTCAGTTCACGTCACTAAAGCTAACGGCCCTTTTGAACTTGTGGAAAAAGATATTCCAGAGCCAGGTGCTAGACAAGTTCGCATAAAGGTACAGGCATGCGGTATATGTCATAGTGATTCCTTCACTAAAGAAGGATTATTTCCGGGCATTCAATATCCAAGAGTACCTGGTCATGAGATTGCTGGAGTTATAGATGAAGTGGGCAAAGATGTAACTCAATGGCAGACTAAACAAAGAGTTGCCGTGGGCTGGCATGGTGGTCATTGTGGTCATTGTGACTCCTGTAGGCGTGGAGATTTTATTACTTGTAAATATGCACAGGTACCAGGTATTTCATACGATGGAGGGTATGCTGATTATATGGTTGCACCTATGGAAGCTCTAGCATTAATCCCCGAGCAGCTCTCAGCTGTTGAAGCTTCACCACTTATGTGTGCCGGTATTACTACGTACAACGCTCTTCGGAATAGTGGAGCGCGTGCAGGCGACATGGTTGCTATAATTGGAATGGGTGGACTCGGACATCTTGGAGTTCAGTTTGCTGCCAAGATGGGTTTTAATACTGTTGCAATCGGACGATCAAGAGACAAGGAAGAGGACTTGATGAAGAATCTAGGTGCAAAGCAGTATATTGACAGCCGATCACAGAATGCAGCTG
>JBKPMK010000501.1:0-4837 GCA_046732115.1 Thermoproteota archaeon | reverse complement strand
GCTTTTTCTTTCAAAGTCTCCTGCTCCTATATGTGCATAACCATTGCCAAGTGGAAAATACCAGAAATAACCATTCATTGAAGGAAACGCTTTCAAATAAAAGTCATCAAACGGAGTCTTGTCTAAATCATACTTTACCTTGTATTGTATACACGGTATCCACATTTCATTCTTTATCTTTGGAAGATAGTTTCTATGAAAACCCGTTGAATCAATTATAATATCAAAATCCGATTCAAGGTTCTCCTTTTTTGGTACTTTGCCAAATTCAATTTCTGTACCTTTTATCATATCCCGAATTAGTTTTAATTTATCATAGGCAACCATCCCTTTTAGAGAAATATCTAGAGCATTGTCATTATCACTACCATGAATATTTCCACCTTTGCTATTAACATCTATCCTCATATGGTTTCCTTTATGCAAGACATAATCATCAAAATGTATACCACAATTTTTTACTAAAGATGACATCACATTTTCGCAAGTAGCCCATGCACAAACGGCATCATGTTGGGCTTCTGGCATTCTTTCAAAGCCTACTACCTGATTATCATGGTCGTCGCTCAATTTGTTCATAAGATATGCTCCTGCAACTCCTATGCCTACTACTGCAATTTTCATTTGATGAAAAGAGGGTTATTTCTTGAATAAAAGGATTAACAATATTGATATTATCCATAACACATCTGTATGATATAATAGAAGGCAATAGAGTTGCCAAAGGAAATTCAGATGCCAGGTTCTGCTCGAGCCGGCCTGGCATTACTGTTTGTAGGAGCTATATTTGTAGGTGTTGGAACCTATCTGAAAAGGGGATCCTTTGAACTTTATGGGCTAATAATGGCTATTGCAGGATTTTCATTATATCTAATTTCTTCAGTTGTTATCGCTAGGAATAGGAGAAAGAAAAGAGAAACCTGACGAAGTATATATTAAATCGCAATATATCATTCTAAGTAAATTGCAGGTTTAAAGGGTCTAGCAAGTTTTGCTTTTGATTTAGGATCGTATTTTTTTGATAAATTATGATTATTATCACCTTCTGTTACCTCTTCATCATAGACAATTACGTTAGCCTCTGGATTTCCACTCTCCAAAGATAATAACCTATTAGCATCAGATAGGGGAAATTTTTCATCAAAGTCATCTTTTAATTTCAATCTTCTATTTCTTGTTTCAACCGAATCTGATAATATATCTTCTACCATTTTTCTTATCAAGTTTGGATTACTCCTTGATTTTGCTGCTGTTTCTGGATTATTTACAAGTTCTTTCATAAGATCCGAAAAATTAGTTTTATTTTCTAACGATATACTTGCAAGCATCTTTCGATAGATATGTCGTTTCCATTGCGACGAAGTATAAATAACAATATTTTTAGGAGTCATCTTCGTAACTTTGACTATTTTTTGAATATCAACAGCCAAGTTCATAATTATCTGTTCTGATTCTTCTGCTACAGCATCTTTTTTATCGTAATCTACTTGTGGCCAGCCTGCAAAAATGATTGATTTTGATGCGGATGTTGGCAAAATACTATTCTTATTGCTACTACTGCCCCACCCAATTTTTTCCCAAATTTCCTCACTTATGAATGGAGCAAATGGAGCAATCATCAGTATACGCGTCTTGAGAAATATAGATAAAATAGTAAAAATAGAATTTTCTCTACCTTTAGTTCTGACTCTCTTTTGATACCATTGTAAGTCGCGATCAAGTGAATACAATATAATGTGTAACGCTTCTCTAACTCTCAATTTATCCATAGATATTGTAACGTACTCAATGGCGTACTGCAATCTACTAATAAGCCATCTGTCTTCAAGTTCTGTTATTCTAAGTTCCTCATTTGTCTTTTCGAGTTTTATGTTCGTATTTATTTTCTCTTCATTCTTCTCTTGTGAATGCTCAAGAGCCATATTATAAATATCATATAGCTTAGACTGTATTCCTTTTACTATATCAAAAGAAAAGTCAGCATCCTGTAAGAGTTCTGCAGAGATTAATATAGCCAAACGGATTGAGTCAACTCCGTACTCTTTAATAGCAGATCGTAGTGGAATAATATTTCCAAGTGATTTTGACATTTTCTTACCTTCCATTAACACAGATCCATTGACCACAATTTTCTTAGGCCAGTTAGCCTTCTCAAAAATTGCTACATGGTTAAAAATAAAAAATGATAGATGATTTGGAATAAGATCTCTTCCGGAATGTCGTACATCCAAAGGATAAAAATAAGAAAATTCATTGCTTATATCATCTATTAAAGCTTTAGAGATATTGCATTCTGCAGCAACTTGTGTAGCATCACCTTTTCGCAGTAGGACATAATCGAAGAATGAGTCTTTCAAATGGTCAGCGTTAATTACCGGATTATTCTTGTGATTACTCATATCGTTAACGTATTTAGCAATAATATAATATGCCATATATATAACAGAGTCAGATAGACTTTCAATAATCCAATCTTGATCCCATGGCAGTTTAGTACCAAGTCCTGTTTTTCTTGCACATGCTCTTGCTTTTAGCCAATCAATTACATATTCAAACTCCTGCCTGAGTTCTTCTGGCACAATATCCATTTGGTTAAGACACTGATGTGCTAAGCCTTTCCATTCTTTATTACCGTAGTTTATGAACCACTGATCATCTAATAGTTTAACTACACATTCTGTACCACATCTACATTTAACAGGCTTGTTTATTAATTCAAACATTATATCCCCATAACCGGATGCAATAATTTCCTTCTTTATTTTCTCTTTTGCCTCTGGGACCGATAAACCAGCATACTTACCAGTATTTGAAGACATTTTACCCTTGTAAAATTCATGCGAGTACAGCTCATTAGTAGCCTCTTCCAGATCAGGATCGTCCTGATCCTTTATATTGAATTTCTTTAAAATTTGTGCCGCAGGTATTATACTGGTACCATTATCATCGCTGGAATAGCCTTCTGATTCAATTATAATTATAGGTACTATCGTTTTTTCGATATTCACTTTGAATTTGTAATTGCTGTTCGTAACAGAAAGTTTGCGTTTTAGATCTTCGAGAGCGTAGTAATCGTACGGTGCATGTGCTGGGACGGACATCACAATTCCGGTTCCACTCTGAGCTTCTACGAAGGATGCTGGACATAAAGGAATAGAATTCTGTTTGATTGGGTCATTAACGCATTTGCCAACTATTTCTTCTCCATTCATAGTAGATTCTATTACAATTTTGTGATTCAAAAGCTCTAATTTTTCGGCTGCATCTTTGCTAATAATCCATAATTCATCATCAACTCGTGCTTTAACATATTCAATTTTCGGATTGATCCACAAATTAGTAACACCATAAATCGTTTCTGGCCTCAAAGTTGCTATAGGAATTACTACGCTACATATGCCGCTGTTATCAGCATCTTCTTCCAATCTAAATTTAATTATTGTGTATTCATTAAAGTCCGGTTCAACATCTCCAATTGTATCATGCTGGCTAACTGGATTTCCGTCTTTTGGACACCATCCAACTGGATGCGAGCCTTGGATTATCAATCCCTTTTTCAACAGGGTTCTAAATTGCCAGGAAACGAACTTTGAGTATGCCTTATCTATAGTAGTGAATTCACGTCTCCAATCGATAGAATAACCCATTTCCTTCATTCCAAGCTTGATCTCATCATGGAAGTAGTCGGCAATCCTTATAGGTTCAGTAAAGCTATCTATTGCGTGATCCGAAATATGATATATTTTACGAAATGTTTCTAAAAGCTCTTTATCCCTTGATGCAACTCTCCTGGACATTCCTAGGATAGGGGTTCCTGTATAGTGAAAGCCCATTGGAAACAATACGTTGTACCCTTTCATTCTCATATAACGTGCATGAGTGTCGGCAAGAGTATATGTTCTTCCATGTCCAATGTGTTGTGGAGAGTTTGGATAAGGATAAGCTACAGTTATAAAATATTTTTGTCTGGCAAAATCTGCATCGGACTGAAAGATTCTTCCCTGATCCCATATTTGTCTCCATTTTTCTTCAATCAAACCCCAGTCTGTTAATATCTTCCTTTTTTCATTGTTACTTGCTGGAATGGTTGTACTTTTCATACTCTTTGTCATACCCCTATACTTTTAATAATTAATTCTTCTGCCGAAAGTAAGGCTTCTTTTATTTTCTCCTTAATCATATTATTGTTATCATCGTTGTCTAATCTACCGCCGCCTTGACCAAACTTTTCATCTCCTCCTCCTGAACCTCCTAGTCGGCTACACACCATCTTTGCTATAGTTCCTGCCTTGATTCTCCTCCTTGCTTTTTCACCAACAAACACTATCATTCGCATTCCATGAGGTTTTGAGATCAAAGCAATATAGATTAGAGATGGATCATTTTCTATAGATTTCTCACCAATGGCAATGTGGTATTCATCATCAAATTCACTGTCGTACACAGTGTAAAATTTGATACCATCTATTGGTAGCTGCTTTGCATTGATAGAAACTGATTCTGCTATGTAAGGAGCAGTTTTTCTTAGTAGTGCCTTGATTTTTCTCCTTGCTGCCTCTACATCATCTATATTCCTTTGAGAAGATTCAACAACATTTTCCTTACTTGAATGTAAAGATGACGCAATAGCATTAAGCTGGTTTTCCTGCTTTTGTATATAATCTATCGCTGCTTCTCCAGCGACAAATTCTAATCTTACTACGCCATCTTGTATTCTTTCAGCTTTTGTTATTTTGATAAGTCCTAATTCACCTGTTCTCCTCACATGTGTTCCACCGCATGCTTCAATGTCCCATCCATCAATGTTTACAATTCTGATATTGTTTGTAGGAGCGGC
>JBKPMK010000500.1:0-2975 GCA_046732115.1 Thermoproteota archaeon | reverse complement strand
GTAGGAGAAGAAGAACCCTGAACTATTGAAACAGAAGCAGCTGTTGCTTGCGCATATACAGGGCTTTGATAAAGTATACTAGGCGAAGATGCTAGTACCGCAATAGGTATTGCCAATACGCCTATTAAGATTAATAATCTGCGACGCCCTGACATACAAGCTTGAATAAAACTCTCTTCCAAGACCATGTGTCTTTCTCTTAATATAAGACACATTCATTACGTAATTTAAGTACATTGGTACAACTCTCGAAGCCCCTGTATCAAGGACTTCTTATTTCATAGTACAACTATCGAACTGACAGCAAAAAATAATAAGAATTCAGCTTATATAAATGAGTGATGCAAATAAAAGTTGCGTTCTTACCTGTAATGTTACTCATGCTATCGGTACTATTGGTTTTTTCTTTTTCTAACACTAAAATAGCATATGCCCACATAACTAAAATGTTTGGCAACATTCAAGTTGAAGTTGGCTGGAGTAACGAACCCCCACTAGTAGGCCAATTAAACAACGTCATAGTCCAAGTAAACCAAACTAGTGGGAAAAATAGCCAAACACCTGTTATCAACGCCTTAGGCAGCATGGACGTAGCGGTAAAGTATGGTGGAGTAACAAAACCACTTGATTTTGTTCCATCTGAAGATACGGAAGGACTGTATAATGGTCAGATGATCCCTACAAGACCTGGTACGTATAGCCTTGTAATGAATGGCACGATACAGAATCAGAAAATCACTGCCGAGATACCGCTTGATTTGGTTGAAAGTACTCAAAAACTTAATTTTCCTGACGCTGGAGGCGCTAGCAGCGGTGGAATTGGTGCTACCTCTGCAGGTGTTAGCAATACCGCAGCAGCTAGTAACAATAACATTGGCCCACAGATTCAGGGAATTGTTAGTCAGCTAGCAAATGACATTGATTCTACAAAAAGCAGTGTAGATGCCTTGGCCAAAGCTAATGCAAATACACAAAAGGCTATTCAAGATCTTAAAGCGACAAACGATAGGTTATATATGATAGCATTGGGTGGAGTCGGAGCAGGTGTAGCTGGAATATTTATAGCTGCTACAGCCCTTTCTCACAGAAGAGTTCTAGAAGTTTAACAGCACAGGTTAATTTTGGATAATGCTTATGTGTAATGCACCACCATAAAGTTTAACCACAGGTCTATTACAACAGTACTAAAAAGAAATAAACTTTGGGCAGGTAAGTCATGCTTTTCGATTGCTGTACCACAATAGTTTTATCTAAAATCACTAATACATATTCGATGATATCCAACAATAGTAGAAATAGTATTCTTGCAATATTGTTTGCGGGAGTCATCTCAATAGCAGTGGTTTCCCCGCTTAAGGCAGCATATGCACATACTTTCTCAGGAGGCGAAAGTGCAGCCTTCCTTGCCTTGGTTAAAATATTACAAGCTGATTTAGATCAAGTACAATCCAATGTCGCTTCAAACGCAACTCTAGCTCAAGATCATGCAAATGCAGTCGCTGAACACCTTGATGCAAATACTACAAAAGAGCTTGCTGAAAGAAATAAGCTGGTCACAAATGATCTGACTAAATTCATATCTGATTTAAATCAAACAGTCCAATCAAAGCCTGCATTAGACGTTGTTAAAGGAAAAATCAGCAATATTTATTCTCTATTGCAAGAGGCAATCACAGTACGTGTTGAGAAGAACCAATTATCTAACTCTACTGTCAAAGGCCAAGCCGTTAGTGACATTGTAGACGAAGTCCTGGAACGCTATAGAGAAGCTTACGGAATCGAAGAAGGTAAAAGTACGGCTGGACACAATAGCATAGTAAATGTTGCTGACTATCAAAGTGCTCAAGCAATTGCAGCCAAAGCTCAAGAAATGTTCAATGAGGCAAAGCAGCTTATACCGGCTAATGAATCATCGTCAACTACGATAACTAAAGTAGGAAGTGATCTCTCTACACTCAAAAATGATATCGATACAAAGCTTCCATATGATAGAGTAGCCACTTTCGCAAACAGCACAATTACGCCTGATCTTAAAGCAGTCTTTAAGTTGGGATCGTCTGAGTAATATCTGCGATCCTAAATTTCACATAATTTTTTAGTTTTCCAGATTAATTCACTATGTAAAAGGATAGAACAGGTATTATTATTATTTTACTTCTCATCTGTTATTGTGCTGTAATTACAGTAAATGATATTTGATTTGGTAGTGTTTTAGACTAAAAATATTAAGACACACTGAATTGTGTTAAAGTCACAATGTTACATCACCTGTATCGATGAATGATATGTAAGTAAAGTTCGATTGTTGTACCAAAAATAATTTATTTTAAAATAGATATATGATCATTGCAGTTGTCAAGCCGACAAGTTTTCGCAATACCAATTTCATCTCCTATTGCTATTGCTATTTTTACCATTCTAATACCAATTTTTGCGTCAACAGTTATTATTACTACAAAACAATCTGCATTTGCAGATGGCTTAACGCAAGAGCAATTATCAGCCTCATTAGGAAGTAGGAAGGCGGATTTGCTTATCAAAATGAATCCACCGGTGGTTACAACTGAAACATTGTCCCAAGGTCAAAAACCTACTGTTCAACTTAGGCTATTTGATTCAAAAACAAACCAATCATTTAGTCATGTAACATATTATATCATTATAGAGAAAGATGGTAAAAGACTGCTTTCTAATATGTTCCATGATCATAACGGTGACCTCATATTACAAGTAAATCCTGTCAATGCAACAGGTAAAGCAGCAGCTGCTGCTAATACTACTAGTATTAGTGGAGGAGAACGAGATCCTTTATTAGATATATTAACAGCATCAAAGAATAACCCCATAACTGTATCAGGCCCAATATTTGTTAGAGGTGGATTGTACCATTTCATAGTGAGAATAGAAACTGTAGATTCGGATTATACGATGCTTCCATACAATCAAGAACCTACATATGACAGTTGGTTAAGTAT
>JBKPMK010000499.1:0-2369 GCA_046732115.1 Thermoproteota archaeon | reverse complement strand
TAGATGGAGATCCTTCCATCAATATATGAATTGCTTTTTTCATAATCGACCATGTTCTAGGAATCATGAATAATGCTAAAACAATACTGATTATTGGATCAGCCAAATAAAATTTAGTTGTTAGCATTATCATACCGGCAGCAATCACACCCGCGGCGCCTATGGTATCGCTTAGAGTTTCCAGATATACAGCTTTGAAATTTAGGATCTCTTCTTGCTTATTTTGCCTGTCTGTATTAGTATCATCATTAAGATTATTATGTATATGAGGGTGATGATGATGTCCGCTGCTGTTATTAAGCAAGAGCATTCCAATAAAATTCAGGACAAGCCCAATGGCAGCAACTATTATTATAGGAAAGCTTTCGATCTGCGGTGGTTCAAAAATCCGTCCAAAAGCCTCATATAGAATATATACAGAAAGTAATGCCAATATTAGGCTGTTTACAAACGATGCTAGTATTTCCATTCTGTAAAAACCGTAAGTTCTCTGAGGAGTTGCTGGCTTACGTGTATAAATGACTGCAAAAAGAGCCAGTGCAATTCCTCCTATATCAGCTAGTACATGCCCGGCTTCTGAAAGCAAAGCTAAACTACCAGTAGTCAGCACGGTAATTATTGATAAGCCAAAATAAGCAGAACTAAGCAAAAGCACAATTTTGAGTCTACGAGCTCGTTGTAATGATAATTCTCCTTGCGTAGATGTCATAATGTATAGAAGGTTAATTAAATGTCATCAAAACATATTCTCACTGTATAGACTATGGTGACTATCTCAGTCTAACATTTCAATAATAGTTCATCTTGTTAAGACTGATAGATATGAAACAACAATTACCATGTATAGCAATAACTTCAAAAGCTAGAAATACACAGAATAATATATTTAGAAGTAGTATTACGAAAGATGAATTATAGTACGCAAAATCAAAATCAAAAAGGTTATTATATTCAGATCAGAAACAGTGGCATCAGGGTCACACTTTTAGCCACAGTTGGCATTCTGGTAGTTTTTGCGCTTTATGGATATAGAATGTCCCAGCTAAACAGCGATGATGTTGTACCTTTGAATATCAATAAATCGTCGACCAACTTAGGGTTTATGGTCATTTTATTTTTGATTGGTTCTTTAATTACAATAGGATATGGAGTATATCGTATATGTTTATCCCAGAAAATGAAGGTTCGATCAAATATTAACACTAGAAGAGATGTTATTCTGATGATCTTACCTCTAATCGTAGATATTATTTCACAAAGAAAAAGATATCAGATTGTATTTGTCAGTGCATTACTTGCATATGCACTGCTTTTTGCCTTTGTTTCCCAAATTGTAATTTTTAGACCTGGTATATCTTTTTCAAAAATATATGAGGTAGCAATTCCATCTTGGACAATCACTCCATGCTGCAATTTACCGGGACTTGTTCCAACATTTACTGCTTATTTAGCAGATGATTTAATTGTATTTATAACTCCATTAAACCTAATCCTTACTGTAATTTTATCTACTTTGGTCAGTGTGAATATCACACTCGCGTTGTACATGTTTCAAAATAGCAGATCTAAAAATACAGCAAATAAATCATGTTTCAGCGGCTTTGGAATAGCCATGGGTCTTTTTACTGCATGTCCAACATGCGCAGGTACATTTTTTTCCACGATCACAGGACTGATCACTGCTAGTACATCTAGTGCGTTAGCTACAGCTAGTGCCACATCAGCCATTGCACCATTCCAAGTATTATTTATTGTTATAAGTACATCTATATTGCTAGTTTCTCCATATCTATCAATCAAAGGTACGATAAAGAAAAACTACCCCTCCTCGCCTGATACCTCATCCAGATAGATCAGGCCCTTACAAAAAAGTTGTTTTCTGTAGTAACAGCTACTTTAACTTGTGGCTGTCCAATAATTGATTATATAGACTACTAGAAAAGACATATCTTAGGGCACCTCTTGTTGACGTATATTGATATATGTATTTTATGTAGATATATATAATAATATCTAGATACTTCGAGTTGAGAAAACAGTAATTATCAGTACACACATACAAATTCATTCACTAGAGATATGAAAAAGGGTTGGGTTAGATTATTTAAACTGAAATCTGCCATTTAGGGATAGCATTATCTTTTCACCTGGTTTTATTTTTACTATATATCTGCTTCATTTCTGTC
This sequence comes from Thermoproteota archaeon, assembly GCA_046732115.1. Taxonomy (GTDB): domain Archaea; phylum Thermoproteota; class Nitrososphaeria; order Nitrososphaerales; family Nitrososphaeraceae; genus JAFAQB01. The sequence goes on along the minus strand of JBKPMK010000499.1, from coordinate 183 downwards.
AACCATACATCTTTCTTTACATAGAGTTCCTTTATCGCCCTTCTTTTACATTCAGAGAGGACGTATGAACAAAGAATAGGAAAATAAACAGATGAATCTCCGTAAACGATAACATTTCCTTTGTGTGATGTCTTGATCTTACCCCAACTCTTGCCCTCCTGTAAAGTTGCACCAGAGAGGCCA
>JBKPMK010000498.1:0-2556 GCA_046732115.1 Thermoproteota archaeon | reverse complement strand
TAATTAAATAATCTGTTATAAAGAACAAATCCCAAAACAATAGGTTATGGGAATTTCCACTTACAACATCATTTGCAAATCCATCATCTGCTATTGCATTGACTAAAAGAGATAGTGAAGTAAGAAGCCAAGGGATTGATTGTTGATAATCTTTTCTTAGATTTACAAGTACTAGGACAGCAGGAATAATTAGTATCAAGTCTAGCATCGGATAGGTAATATTTACAAATAATGCGATTATATCTCCAAGACCATGAAATTCAAATGCCATTAAGGTGCGAGTTACTGAATAAATAAGAAATGAAATCGAGGCAATAGAAGATATAACAATGACAATAGGATTTTTCTTATTACCGAATCTAATTGATAAGGACCTTAGTACCATAACTAAATGTGCAGAAAAGAATCCATAACCTGTAAACCAGAAAGCATCTGCAATAGAAGCAACTGGATGTTCTTTGATTCCTAGCCCAAAATAATAATATGTAAGTGCGATATCAGCACCAAGCCATGAGATTAAGCCCAAAGTAAGGAAGAAATACGATTTACCGTGATGCCCTTTGAGTTTATGTCTCCAAACAGCAATAATGCCTAAGCTTGAAGCAATACTAGCAGTTACATCTAGGCCTATTAAAGTGAAAGAATGTTTACTATTCGAATCAGCAAAAATAATTATAGAATTTGCAATTAATGCTGATGCTATTAATACAAGAATAAGGTTTCTTAATGCTGCTTTGTACTCAACAGGCTGTATATTATCAGCTTCTTCTCCTTTGATGTCGCTTCACCTGAGGAATAATTTTATTGAATAAAAATTTTTCTTAATCGTATGTATGTCTCTTTGAAATGAACACAAAATCTGTAGTACTATTTGTGCTAACTCATCCTGCTGGAGTGGCATCATAAATGGTACAACTCCTATTGCTAGCGGTAGCCTATCCTAAATTATTCGTCTGTGATTTACTGTTGTTGTATTTGTACTACTGCTCGTTGCCAATTCTTGTAGTTTTCTTGATTGCTCAATACCCTTTACTGGAAGAGCATTAGCATCTAAAAGTCCAATCTGAGCTAAAAGTGATGCCTGGTCCCAGTAAATATGTTCATGCGCTATTTTGTCTCCTACAAACTTCATCACGACCACATGCGGCAGTTCTACATATTTTCCTGTTGGTGCTACTCCTGGGAGGAGGTAATCAATTTCTCTGCTGTGAGTGAATTTTAAAATAAGCTCATCTACAACCTGGTCTTTTCCTACTGTACGTGATATACGTTCAATTTTAGTATCTTCTGGCATCTTGCCTACAAAATGGTTTTTGTAAAAGTTATACACGCTATCATATCCTATTCCACCTGTCATCATAGGGACGTGATGTACATATGGTTCTCTAACCATTGTTTTCATAGTTGCATCTACATCATGGTCTTGGAATTCACACTTAACGTGTTTATCAAATACTGCTCCTAAATTGGGGCGTTTGTTCTTTATTTTAGATTTATTGCTTCTGCTACTCTTATTGTTGTTAATATGCTTTCCTCTATTTACCACAATTATTCCACCAACATAAAATATTTAATTAAATATCTATCTTAATTTAAACATGTAAAAGATAGATATTTATGCAATGGAGATACTAGGAGAAGACCAAAGATTCGTACAAGCATTAAGAAAGACAAGAGAACAGTTTGATATGAGATGTGATATGGTCATGGAAAAACGAACACAATTACAATAATCCTTGGCTCTATTATATGTATATTAATGATTTGTATTTTTAGTGTTTAATGCGTTTCAATATCCCTATTGATAAACATAGTGAACTTGGATATGCCTAGATTTTCAGAGACGTTACTTTTTGCTTTTTGATCTGAAAACAATTTTACTCTGGTAGTATACATACAGCTATTGATTTGATATCTGTCTCTACTTAAAAAGAACATTTGATTTGCTTTCCAGATATGATACTAACGTGAATAACAAGTAATACAAGGTTCCTAACTCAACAACTCCAATACACATACATATGATAACATCATACATAATCATAACAATGAACTCCTTGTCGATTTCTTCTAAACCTTTTATAACAAAACTTCAAGAAAACCTTCAAAGAGTAGATAAGAGAGTTAATGACTATATAGCAGACTCAAACGAGGGAAACATACACAACATAAGAACATCCATCAGAAGGGCCGATGCTTCCTTTAGATCATTACCAAAGAAAATACGTAAAAGGAATAAAGTATCCAATTACATTAAACTGTGCAAACAACTATTCAAAATAAATAGTAAGATAAGAGATTATGACATAATTTATGAAAAACTCAGAAATTATTCTTCGCAACCAATATACACTGAACTAACAGAATTATTAAAAAAGAGAAGAGACGCAGAGCTAAGGAAAGCAAGAGACAAGGCATTATCGCTAAGGAAAATCAAACCACCTAAAATAGATGATAAAAACATCTCTAAGGGAAAATTAAATCGAAGATTTAACAAAATCATATCTAGATTTAGCGATAAAATAGAGCTTAATTTCCCAGTTGTACTTACAAATG
>JBKPMK010000497.1:0-2157 GCA_046732115.1 Thermoproteota archaeon | reverse complement strand
AAGTGCAATTCCACTTTCAGAGCTGACAGATATATAACAGAAAGAACTGGTGAAAATGTACCCGAAAGACAGGCTGACGAAGACATAAATGCTATTATTAAAAAATACAGCTTAAACTGCCCAAAATGTAATGGACAATTTGGAAATGTGAGTCGATTTAACATGATGTTTAAAATTGGAGTAGGTCCTGCAGCAGAAGAGGCATATCTTAGACCAGAGACCTGTCAAACAATATTTGTAGATTTTCCCAGGGTTTTCAAAACTATGCGTGGTAAATTGCCATTAGGTATTGCTCAGGTTGGTAAAAGTTTCAGAAATGAAATCGCTCCAAGGCAGAGCTTACTTAGGCTAAGGGAATTCTATCAAGCAGAGATTGAAGTATTTTGTAATCCAAACAAGCTGGATGAATTGCGAAACTTCGAAGAAGTTAAAGATTCCGTTCTGAGGCTCTATGATCAATCATTAGTTTCTGAAGTAACAGCAGACGAGGCTATAAGAAGGGGGATAATACCAAATAAATTAATTGCATATTACCTTGCACTTTTAAATGAATTCTATGTAAGAACGGGGTTGGATATGAAGCGCACCCGTTTTAGGAGATTATCTAATGAGGAAAAAGCATTCTATGCCTTGACAGCATTTGATTATGAAGTTGAGACCAGTATTGGTTGGCTAGAGCTCGTAGCATGTAACTACCGCTCAGACTATGATCTCAAAGGACATAGCACCGTAAGCAAGCACAATCTCGAGGTAATTGATCCTTCAGATCAGACTAGGATTTTGCCCCATATTTTCGAGCTTTCGATGGGGATAGATAGAAGCATTTACGCAATCTTAGAACACTCTTATTTCGAAGATATGGAACATGATGACAGAGTTGCATTAAAGCTAAAACCATATCTTGCTCCGATATTAATTGGAGTTCTTCCACTAATGGCAAAACAGGGATTAGACGAAAAGGCGCAGAAGATTTACTCTAACCTCAAGAAAGATTTCGATGTCTTTTACGATCAATCTGGATCAATAGGAAGAAGATACAGAAGATTAGAAGAAATAGGAGCACCTTTTGCGGTGACGATTGATAAACAAACCATGGAAGATGATACAGTTACGGTCAGATATAGAGATACAATGCAACAGATAAGAATCAAGGCAGCTGAATTACACCAATTCTTTCATGATTCCGTTCAAAGGTAATAAGATAATAGCTATGACCGGATTAGTTTATTAGTTCATACAGCGGCAGGCGAACATAGAGACAGCTGTCTTTTAATTTAGGTGCATAATAAAATTACAACATGACTTCTCGACAAAGGTTTAATCCAAACTACCACTATAAAAGATAAGACGCCATACCATGAATGAAAATCAGAAACAAAGAAAGATTAAAGAGAAGAAAAATGCGGTCAACGAAGATGAAATCATACCATATGAAAAGTGGCTAGTATCTTTTAAAAAAACTAATTCAGTGAAAGATCCACAAGCTACTTTTGTAAGACAGTTTTACGCACCAGGTTTTTATGAAGCATATGATATAGTTTCAACATATGCTGAAAAATCGAATGTCGATATTCTTTGGTTTAAGGAGAAGCAGAGCTGCATAGGCAAGTACATCAATAACAATTATCCAGCATTAGAATCATTTTGTACTTATTGTAATCGTAAATTTAATCATATTGATCCCATTCCATGTATTGACGACAACTGCTATGCAGAATTTTGTTCAAAGGAATGTACAATTGATCATTACAAAATGAAGCATAAACATTAGAAAGTAATTTTTTGTAATCGAGCAGCTTGCGCTGCTGCTTTTTTTATATAATCCTATCACTATGTCATTTGAATTATTCATTATTTATTCTATGAATGAAGGATAGAATACATCATTATATAGTTGAGGTCATACTCAATTCTACATGGTTGCTGCATCTGCTTCGTCTAGGACCGCTGTGTCAAAGGAAAAATTGAGAACTATCCACTCATCAACTGATTCAATCAATAATAATACCGTTACCGTACGTTCAGATTCAAGAAATGATCATGAAGATGTATTGTTTGATAGAAAGGTAGAAACAGCTTCAGAAGGTCTCATTTCATGCTTTTCTAGATGTTTCTACAATATGCCATTAAAAAATAATGCTCTGACTTTAGCTGACT
>JBKPMK010000496.1:0-3347 GCA_046732115.1 Thermoproteota archaeon | reverse complement strand
CTAGTAAATGAAGACATCTTTAGTACAAAAAATCTTAAATTTGATATTTTTGTATCAAATCTTCCTTACTCTAAAAGCAGATTAGCTTTTAACTGGTTAGCACTTCAGAAATTTGACAGGGCAATAGTCATGATACAAAAGGAATTCGCTGCTAAATTGCAGGCGTATCCTGGTGAGAAAAATTATCGTGCGATTTCAGTTATAACACAACATTGTTTTAACATACAAAGGTTGTTTAATGTTGACAGGAAAGCCTTTATGCCTGAGCCTTCTGTTGAATCAGAGGTCATAAGGATAATTCCTAAAAAATGTTCAAGAATAACGCATCAGACTATAAATAATATATACTTCTTATTTTCTCAAAGAAACAAGGTAGCAGCATCCATAGCCAGAAAATTTGAAAGCAAAGTCGATTTTGGTAATACGAGAATAGGCAAATTAAATGCTGAAGAAATGATAGAGCTAGCAACATCTATCAAAGTATTTTAGAAAAGCATAATGAAAAGCTAAAGCATTTGTCGTTGTGATTCAATAAATGACATGCGTGCCTTCCAGCATCGTCATTGTCATGTCGTACAAAATAAAATATGTGATGATGACGTAATAATAGTAATAATATAATAAAAGTTACCCATTTAGATTTATATAATAATTTGCCTTTGAAATAATCCCATTATTAATGACAAGTAGCAGCAGTCTACAAATCCTCTTTATCTAAAAACACAATTATACTTCTAAGATTAATTGATAAACAACAGATGTATATTCCTTCTGAAGATAGCTTTCTTCTTGCAGAATCTGTTAAACAATATACGGGTAAATCAGCTCTAGAAATTGGTGTTGGATCAGGAATTATACTCAAAATCCTTCATGATAATTTTAAAATCGTTGCTGGAACTGATATCCACATAATGTCACTTAAATATTGCAAAGATAATTTGCCAAATGATATAATGTTGGCTTGTTGCGATGCCGCATCTGTTTTTCACTATAGATTCGATTTGATTGTGAGTAATCCTCCCTACTTATCAATAGAAAATCATAAAACGAAAGATTATGCAATAAATGGAGGTTCTAGGGGTATACAAATGACATTACATTTCATACGCTCGGGTATTTCCATTTTAGACATCAAGGGTAAAATGTTAATTATATCTTCAAACTTGTCCGATACAACTAAACTGGAGGAGTCTATATCCGAAATGAATCTGAAAAAAACAATAATAAAAGAAAGAAAGTTATTTTTTGAAACTCTTCAAAGCATAGAGCTAAGCTTTAAATGATTCATACTATTTTTTTAAAATAGAAGCTGCTCTTGCCGATATTTGGTCAGCCATCTGAGATAAAGTAGCTCTACCGCCTAGGTCATACGTAACATATTTATTTTCATTGATAACATCTTCAGTAGCCTTAAAGATGGCCTTGGAAATGTGCTTTTCTCCGAGGTATTCAACCATCCATGAACCCGATAAAATAGTTGCAACAGGATTCACCTTATTTTTACCAGCATATTTAGGAGCACTGCCATGGGCTGGTTCAAACATTGCGTAATCATCTCCGTAATTACCAGAATAGATGTTCCCTATTGATCCAACATTTCCTGAGGCGCATTCTGAAACTACATCCATGAACAAATTTGTGCCAAGCAAGATACTATTATTGAACCTATCTGGATTCTTTACGAGCTGTTGCGTCATATTATCTATATAATACTCCTCGATATCTATACTTTCGAACTCCTTATGGATCCTCTCTATAGCATCCCAAAATATTCCATCAGTTTCTTTTAAGATATTTCTTTTCGTAATTGCAAAAATATTCTTAAAACCTTCATCCTTTGCAATATGGAATCCCTTTCTAACTACTCTTTCACAGCCTTTTTTTGTTATTTTTCGGATTGCTATAGCTGAATCATCTGTGATTTTGAATTCTATCCCAGCGTATAGGCCCTCAGTAGCCTCACGAACACAGATGAAGTTCAACTGTTTTTTTGTGTTTCTATATGTTTTAATTGGCCGTACATTAGCGTATAACCCAAACTTTTGTCTTATAGTTACTGCAACACTACGTGGAGCATTTGGATTTGGAATAGTAGTTGTTGGTCCTTTAAAGCAAGCATCACTATCCTCAAGTAATTTCCAAACATCTTTAGAAATATATGAATTGCCACCTATTTTTTGCCACCACTCAGATCCAGCATCACATGGAATTAGCTCCACATTACTAGCACATGATCTCAAAACCTTGATCATCGCATCAACAAGCTCTGGTCCAGTGCCATCACCTCTTATTATTGCAGCAGTCTTAGTTACCAATTAAATCAATTCAGGGGCAAGAACCTCTCTATTTATATCTATTGAGCTCGAATTAGATATTCAAAACACAAGTGCAATTAGTTAGAAAAAACATGCACATCGTGTAATACATTATAGGCATTTCTCATGCAACGATCTAACTATTTCTGTCCACAGGTTATCAATGGAATAAGAGATTATGCACACCTCAATGTAACCTAGCGGAAATTGTACTAATTGGTAACAGATATGCTTGACACCAAATCGTCTTCAGTTCCTATAATGTTTAGCAATGGAACCGGTATATCCTTGAGATTAGCTTTATTGAGCTTTTTATTGTACTCCTGTTCTTTTTTCTGTCCAATGTTATTCCATATCTGATCGATTTTTCGGTACATATTTATTGCGAATTCTTTAAAAAATGGCCCTAAATATCAGGAATACTATTTAGCCACGTACATACTCTAAAAAAGATCTCCCATAAATCAGAACTCGATATTGTCGTTATCGTTGTTCAATTGTCATTATCTGCAGCGTCATCTTTCTTTGCATACCCAATACATACTTTACATTTTCAAAGCTGCATCAATTAATTTCTCATCAGAAAAGGTGGATCTATAATAATAATAATATGATGCAGTAGACTAGTTGTCATCAACCTCATCAACCGGGTTGCGCTTGTTGTTTTTGTAGCTACAGTATAGCATGCATATGTCTGTCATCGTATGTCTCTCGATTTCATCATCCTGCACCCCATAGTCCCCAAAATACCATTATATCCCATCAATACCCAAAGATACCAGTTGTTATATAACAAGAAGTCAACAGTACAAGAGATATGCCTTCAACATCAAAAAACAAGATCGAAAAGAAGATAACAACAATAACAATAGCAGTATAGCAGAAACATATTTACAGCTTCAACGTGAGCAGGAACAAGTAATAACCAAAGCATTAGATGAATCTAAAGATGACATAAAGAAAACAACTAACGAAGCAAGAAGAGAAATTCCACGTTATATAGATGTTATTTCTGATTATCAAGGAAATACA
>JBKPMK010000495.1:0-1492 GCA_046732115.1 Thermoproteota archaeon | reverse complement strand
TTCTTTAATTAACCATGATTCTCAAAGTTTGACTGCTAAGACTGCGATTCAGAATTTAAAACTGAAGAACTGGATGTGAATATCACGCATCATGAAAATTCAGTAAAAGTGTTTGGACTGCTATAATGACATAAGGTGTTTATAGAAGAAGCAAGATGAAAATTATAATCATCGGCTCATTAATAAGACCCATTCTTTATGAAAATGCTATGTTACCTACTCATGTTGCTATAATTGTAGACGATGATAAAGATGTGAATTTAGTTCTTAGCGCCACACTTAAATTAAAAAAGTTTGATGTGCATAAGACCTACAGTGCAGAGGAATGCTTGAATAAGCTTAATGAGCTAGAAGGAAAAGTAGATGTTATTTTTGTAAATGGTAAAATAGCAGAAGATAGAGGAGCAATGCTAATAGTTAAGATTAAAAGAATCAATTCTGATATCAAGGTATGTGTAGTAGCAGAAGATGATACAGCTAAGACTAGGGTTTTAGATTATGGAGCAGACGAATTTATGACAAAACCAATTGGAATTGAGACTGTAGTGTATAAAATGATGATGCTTTTGACAACAAAGTATTCTAAAGTAGAGAGGTAATGTCTACTTCTACTGGATTATAGCTTCGTATATATATCATATCATCTATCAAACAATTAGTCACAATGCAGGAAGACTAAATGCAAATGTGGCGCCTTTTCCATCCAGATTATTCTCAGCCCATATTCTACCACCATGAGCCTCTACTATTTTCTTGGAGACATAGAGTCCTAATCCGATACCTTCGGAGGAACTAGTGGCGAATTTTGTAAAGAGTTTTGGCAAAATGTTGGCAGCTATTCCTGTGCCGTTATCCTTTATCTTTACTACAACAACTTGTCCTTCTTCTCCACTTTCTCCTGCTCTATCATCTATGTGTGCTTGCTTTGTAATGATATCTGTTGTAATAGTTATAACACCACCTTTACTTGCAAATTTGATTGCATTTCTAAGCAAATTAGAAATAACCTGGTATACTCTTGTTTTATCTGCATCTATGAAGATATCCTTTTTTCCTCCTCCTCCTCCTCCTACTCCAGCCCCTGTTTCAAATTCGATTTTTATATTTTTTTTATCATAGCCGGTATCTCTTCTCATTTCATTGGCAATAACATCTGCTACCATATCCCGTATTTTTTCAGTAAGATTGAATCGTTCCTTATTAAGTGTCAATGTATTACTTTCGATTTTTGTAATATCAAGTACCTGCTTCTCTAACCTATCAAGTCTAGTCACATTTCTAACTATTGAATCTAAAGCCTCTTTCTTTTGCCCATCAAGTTCCTTAGCAGTGCTACCAATATTGGCGCTATTGCTTTCTATTATCTGCTCCTTCTCCTCTTCTTCAAATAAAATTTGTAATAATTCTGAATATCCTAGGATAGATTGTGTAGGAGTTCGAAGCTCATGAGCTGCTATATTAATAAACTCTTTAGTAATCTCCTGCCTTGATT
>JBKPMK010000494.1:0-1694 GCA_046732115.1 Thermoproteota archaeon | reverse complement strand
AGTCCGTTGCGAATGGGCCACGAACGGTAGTCAAGCTGATGTTGAGTATCATGACAATGAATGGGGTGTTCCAGTGCATAGCGATAAGAAGCTATTTGAGTTCTTGTTGCTTGAAACATCTCAGGCAGGTCTAAGTTGGTCGATAATACTCAAGAAGAGAGAAGGATATAGAAGAGCATTTGATGACTTTGATGCGAACAGAGTTGCCAATTACGATCAAAGAAGAATTGAACAACTAATGACAGATCCGTCTATCATAAGGAATAGATTGAAAATACAGTCTGCAATAAGCAACGCCAAAGCTTTCATAAAATTACAGCAGGAATACGGGAGCTTTGACTCATATCTCTGGAGTTTTATTGACGGAAAACCCAGACATAATCATTGGAAAAGTTTCATAGAGGTTCCTTCGAGAACAGAAATATCTGATATATTAAGCAAGGCTATGAAGAAAAAAGGTTTTGTATTCGTAGGTTCTACCATTTGCTATTCTCTAATGCAGGCGGTGGGAATGGTAAATGATCATATCGTTCAGTGTTTTAGGTATAAAGATCTCATCAGCATGTAACATGTACAAACAATGATAGATAGACGTTTACTGTACAAGAAATAATGTAACTTATTCCCAATCACCACCATCAACAGTGAAGCACTACAGAGGAAAAAAACTATTGAAAGTCTAGAATCAGAAGTATCTGGAGATGAGCCATGGTATACCGCACAAGAAAGAGAACAATCGTTCAAACGGTCACGCGATCTTAATCAAATTGATCATAAAAGCGCTCGATGGAAGGATTTAGAATCGATCATCTGCAGCAGGACGTAAGGGACGTCTCAGAACGCTATATCGCAAAGTCGAATCCCTACATTGTCATGGTCAGTGCGCCTAACGCACCCGAAGGCTTGTTTGAGAGAATAGAGAAAGAAGCCGAGGATATCTGTCTGTACAAACGAATATTTCTTGACTACACTTACGGCATTGGTAAGATGTTCACTGCAGAGGAAATAGAGAAAGCCAAACAGTCACCATCATTTGAGCGAGAATATAATCTCAAGTACTTAGGCAAAATAGGAAACGTATTTCATACGAAAGATATTGAAGCGGCAATAGAGAAAGGAAGGAAATATGACCCTGACGACTTCAATCCGTATTATTTTACTTCAAGATCTATGGGTATAGACCCAGCATATGGTAGCTCAGCATTTGGGATTGTGGTAACGCAATGGATAGACAATCATATCCAAATATTGCATGCAGAAGAATATCATAGACCTGATTATAATGAAATGCTGTCTACTGTATACTCATTGATGAGCAAATACCAAGTAGACAAAGTATACATTGACGGTGCTAATCCTTCCTTTATCCGATCTCTGAAATTGCAGATTGGTGAAGACGCAGATTATGATAAAGTAATTGAACGTGCTAAGAGAGAAGGCTTTGGAGATGGTACTGAAAACATGAAGATGGTTCCTGTCCATTTTGGAAAAGAGTACAAAGGGATGCTTGGACACTGCAAGCTGATACTGGAAGATGATCGCTTGAAAATTGCGATCAATCCTAAATTTGACAAGCTCATCACATCATTACGAACGGCTGTAGATGCAGATGGAACACTAGATAAAGAAAGCACTTCATATAACGATATATTTGATGCTTTTAGATTAGCGTTAAAGTTTTATCATTTTGAAGG
>JBKPMK010000493.1:0-1967 GCA_046732115.1 Thermoproteota archaeon | reverse complement strand
TCTGGACTTCTCAACGTTGTAAGGTCAAAATCTATTCTCATTTGTGATAATGCCTGCATCGTTACAAGTGTTAGCCGCTCTCCTCCGCCACAGGGATTTAAATCTGGAACGATAACATTTGCCCTCACAGTCTACACCCTTGCGCTACTCGAAATAATATTATACTAACGGAGGCTTCATATAAACAACTGTACAGCTTCAAGATTTGTTTTATCTTCTTAGTATCTTTCTTGTTAATGGTCTTCTTATTAGACTCACCCATATTTACTCTACTAACGACGTCATAGAATGCTATCAAATGTAAGTTAATAGCATATCTGCCAGATGTGAATAACGGTCTTCCATTCTTTCGAATTGGGACTGATGACCTAATTAAAGAATTTCCGGATTTACAAAAAGTAAGCATAAATCGATATCTCGATAGGTCTCTTACCCATAAGAATTCCATAGGTTTTCCTGGTTTTAATCTTATACAATCTGGCACTAACACTAGACGACTTGCGAACAATTCAGCATATACTATTTGGTATTAAGGTATTGAATGGTGCTTATACTATAGACTCAGAATCTGACGGATTGTCTGATATGCCATACATAAGTTGCGATACTTGTACATGATACCTTATTGGATATGGCAAGTTACCAATTTTATTCCAACATTCTATTCCAGTAAAAAGAATTAGATGCTTCAAAAGCAAATAATGTTGAAGAGAATTGCCCTCCTATGTTCAACTGTAAATCAAAGCTTTCTGTTTGCTTTGTATTTCTATCCTCTAAAAGATAACTAATGCATCTTTATTATCCTTTTTACTGTCTTCGACACCTATCTTTTCTAGCAAAGCATCAGAGAAGTTACCTTCTTCTATATCAAATCTCATTGCTTCGACTAGTGCTTGCTGCATATACTCTGAGAAAGAGGTTTCATACGTATCACAGATAATTTTCAAAACTTGGTATTGATCCTTTTTTAGTTTTATTTTTTCAGTTAATGTAATAAGATCGTTTTCCTTGTTATTGCTGTTAGTATTATCACTAACTTTTGATGGTGCAGTGGAAGTTAATGATGACGAGGTACTCATTTTGTATATTATCATTTCGTTCAATTTAGCTTTATCTTTTTCGGTTGTTTTTAATGTATGATCTATAGAAAAGTTTAAAGCTTAGTCTATTCTATACCAAAGTAGAATCCTGCTGTGAGGTCAAAAGATAATTATATCATCCAAACTGTCAACCACCATTAGCAAAATACCAACTATTCCAAATTCCATAAATTCCTTACTAATTACGGAGTTTCATAAATATATGAAAATGAGGACAATAATGGATTAGTTTATTATGATAAACTACAGGAAAGACTGATAACTACTGGTAAATTCGATGCTGGAGAAGCTGTCTTGATGATTGAGCATATGGAGAAAATTGATGAAATACAGCAGACAGAGCAATATCACGTGTATAGAAGAACAAAGACTGCTTGCTCTGTACAAGAACATCGTGGCGATAGCAAAGGGATGAAAGATAAGATAGGAAAGAACTAGATTGTGCTACTTAACTTATTATTTTCACAATTGCTCTTAAATAATATAGGCCATAGATAGACGCCATGTCACCACCATTCTTCCCTAGTACTACTAAAGAACTTTGGTGCTTTGCCTGCAACTCTAAAAATAACTTGTCTTCATGACTGTTGTCCGGAGCATTGTAATATGTGCGATAGAATAAAAGCCATAGCTATGGGAACAAATGGGCCCATTATGGCTTTATATCTTCTTTTCAATTACCCTAAAATTGGTGCTTAGTTACTAGACTCTATTCTATTGCTATTTGTTTCGCTAATCTAGTACAAAGCTGAAGATGCTTCTTTTCTTCCTCTAAAATTGCTTTTACTTTGGCTGAGAATTTTCTGTCTTTGACTAGCTTTGTCATGGCACCTAGAACTTCATAATGTGTTACTTCTCCTCCTTCGG
>JBKPMK010000492.1:0-3903 GCA_046732115.1 Thermoproteota archaeon | reverse complement strand
TATAGGTTTCCATGCTGGACATATGGTTGCAGACCAATCACAGGCAAACCTCAAATAATCAGCTTAGTACAACCAGAGAAAAAATATACTACTATACTTCTTTTTATTTCAAGACTAGTCAATAATCAAAGTTATTTAGCCCATCCATAGTGTGCTAATGTTTGATTCATTTACATGGTAATAAGCGTAGCCTTTGTACTAAAATATCATAAAGTAATATACGACATCTTATTCATATCCTAGTCTTTTGACTTGTACAAGCAAATGAGGGTTAACTGGAAATACAATATCAATATCAAGTTACATAGTAATGTTGTCTAAAAGATAACAATATCATCATGTTATTGTTGTTGTTGATGTAACTGATTCAAGCGTTCCCAGCACCTCTTCTGACATCTATGCTAATATTTCGTCTTGTTTGTTATGTGATGTTATGTGATGTTATGACCTATTTTGACCTATATTAGCAGCAGCTCTTATCTTCTCCCTTAACAGTATTGCAAAATTAGAATACAATTGTAACATAAAAGAAGCAAATTAATATTATAGTTCTATCTCTTGTTTTATTCTATTTGCCAATTCTCGTATTTCAATTGGTTTTTTGATGAAGCACCCAAAACTTACTTTGGGATATACTTCCATTAGTGCTTCTATATTTATTTCAGCTGAAGACATAAAACAGACTCTGATGTTTGGGTCTATCTCTACTATCTTTTGATATAATTCAAGCCCATTCATTTTAGGCATATAGATATCTGTTAACAGTAAATCATAGAAGTTTGGTTTGAATTCTGATATTGCTATCGCTGGATTATTGTATGTATATATAAGTAATTAACGAAATAACGAATCCACTTTATAGCTTTAGTGTTATTAGACTGATTGTTTTCTTTCAATTTCTTGCATTCTTGAAGTTAAAGCCTTGATTTGGTCTGATAGCTGTGCTATAGCATCACCTTTCATTTTGTAACTATATTTTGGTTCGCATTCCACCGAACCCGCTTCACTAGTGTATCGTTTTATAGGACTACACATTATAATATTATAATGTCGGTTTACGCCGCTGCCACTGATTTATCAGTAAATTTGAAGGCCCCAATGTAGAGCAAAAAGCCACAACCCAATTCAGTAGTCCATGTCGCAATAAACCGAACTAGCTTGTTTGTTAATATCTACAAATAGCTTTTACAGTTTTTTAATAAATGAAATAGGCCAGAGTTATTACAGAAATGAAGAGAAGAAAACAGCAATATGGTTTTTTATTTAGTTGTAGTATGACGGCTGCATAACTAATAACGATATTTGGTTGGAGTCTCCTCAAACTGACTAGTCTAAGAGATAATAGAGGCTGCTTTGTTTACGTATCTGTATTGTATTTCTTTTTAAAATAATATTTACGAATTTGTTTAATTGCCATTTTTTACAGGGACTACAAACTGTATTTTTTACTTAGTTGTGTAATATGGTAAATCTAGAGATTGTGCTATATGGTTATCAATTGTATTCTCTACCTGTTCTACGATACTTTTGATGTATTGCATGCCTTTCTCTATCTCTAACATAAATAATGATTTTGCACAAGCTGGGGGTCCTATCAGTAATGTATGCGCTCTCTCAGGCGATTCTAATGCTCTTAGCATCGTTTCCTTGATATCGTCTAATCCTTCAATATTTGAGAAGATATTGAGAGCTCTTTCTCTTGTGCTTAACTTTATTTCCTGTTGAGGTTCTGCAATTATGTATGAATCTTGGAATACATATTTTTTAAGAAAATCAAACATTGTATTGTAATCACCATTTAAAATCAATAGTTGCAAAGCCTATTGTTATACTAACCTCTCCATCTGATATCTATGTTTTAGATATTGATAAGACTACAAATGATTTTATAGCGCTCCATATTAAGGTATAATATATTATGTTGAAATTAATAACAATAATGTATATGCTCATTGAAATTCGGCAGTCAATGGTTATGATGATTTATCATTGTCTGCTTCTCTAATATTGTCTAATACATATTTTAGCTCAGGCTCATTAAGCAGCTTATCCTTAAATCCTCTAACAATTTGTCTTGTAGTTCTTTGCACAAAATAGATACAATAAATAAAAGAAGAGGAGAGAAAACTTTGGATGATTGGACTCCAACAAATGACCTAGATAGTAAACACATAGTAAATAGCAATAACAACTTGCTGTATCGACAGATTTGTTGTCGCATAAATCGATTGTTATCTGCTTATATATATTTGGACGACTCATTAAGATTGTTTGAAGCTTTGAAGCTATGAATCTTAAACAGAATTTAGAGAATGCAGCTGGTAAGTTATGTGAAATTCTAATTCCTATAAAGCATGAGTATTATATAGGAGGAGGAAATAGCATTGCCATTTGCACATTATCAAGTATAGATTTGCTTCAGACTATTGCTGCTCGCCCAGATATAATGCATAGAATTCTAGCAGTTGGGAGATTGCTCTCTGAAAATAAGGGATTAGATAAAATGATCAGCTTTACACTTACCCATCCAGATCTACACCATATAGTTGTATGTGGAAGAGAAGTAAGAGGACATAAAGCTGGACAAGCATTAATGTGTATTCATAAAAACGGAGTAAGAAGTAATGATGGCCGGATAATTGGAGCAAGTGGCCGCAATCCTTTCTTATCCTGTTCACAAGCAGACCTCAAAGTCTTCAGAAGACAGGTAATGATTCATGATCTAATAGGAAATGATGATCTGAAAACAATAAAAAATATGATAGTTCATCTGTCTCAGTGAGTAGTAGTAGAACGTAGAGCAGCCTTCTATGTTTCATGCAAAGATGGTTATTGAGACTATTGCATCAGCAGTCTAAAATTTGAATATAAGCAGCTTTTTTATAGCAGCATAATGTTCCAACTAGCCAAAAATACTGGATTTTATTAATTCTTATTTTATAAGTAACATCTGCATTCAGTAACTATAGTGACCATTCGTCCACTTCCTCCTTCAAGCTCTCCAGAAAAGAGATCAGAGATACTATATGGAGTAGAAAATGCAGTAGGGAGAGGTGTGTATTTTATGTCTAACGTAAAGGAGCGAATGGATATTTATTTTGATCATAGAGCTCCATCCATAGTAGTAGAAGTAGCAGAATATAGGAATGGATATATTGAAATAAGAAAAAGAGGTGGCAAAATAAGAGCTTTTACTGAAATTACGAAGGACAACATCAAACACTGCAAGGAGCTGATTAAATTAGTAGATGAATTACGCCATTTAAGTGGCGTTAAAGGGGGATTAGCTGTTAGCGAAACAGAGTATATGGCTACTACCGTATTAGAAGAAGCGAAACCATTGACACAAGTCATATACAGCAGTGTTAAAGAAGTAGTAGAACAAGGACAATACATATTTGATACGTTATGGAATACTGCAGTACCAGCTGAACAAAAGATAAAAGAAATAGAAGAAGGCTTAGTGCCTATTAGAACAAGATTATTAGAAAACCAAGATGAAATTATCGAAGAGATAAAACGAAAGAACAACACCACTGACAAATTATCAATATGTACAGGATTTGGCGGAATGCAAATGGGCTACAACTATCTATTTGATTCATACAAAAATGTAGTTGATAAATCCAAGAGGCACAAGGTACAAGAGAAAAAACAAGAAGAAGAGGAGTCCTTTGCATTAAGATGGATTACCAATATAAAAAGAGGCAGTAGCTTAAGTTTAGTTAAAAAGTTCTTAGAAGCAGGTATAAAAATTAGGCATATCAAAAATATGCCGCCATTAAGTTTTGGCGTATCAGATAATGAGGTGGCAATTACACTAGAGAAGATTAAAGAAGGTAAAATGAGCCAGAAATTCTTGATTAGTAATGAACCTCTGTATGTAAATCACTTTGATTCATT
>JBKPMK010000491.1:0-7720 GCA_046732115.1 Thermoproteota archaeon | reverse complement strand
AATAATGCATCTCAAGCAACAGTTTTTGTAAAATCGTCTCCCATATTTTTATCTGGCCGATATGTAAAGACAATCCGAGGAATATCGCAAAAAAAAGACAAATGTCGAAAATGCTCAGGCAGCGGATGTGCTACATGTAATTACATGGGAGCATCACAGTCAAATAGCGTTGAAGCTATTATAGGCGATCGTTTGTTGGAGATAACGAAAGGAGATACTCCAAAGTTTTCGTGGTTGGGTGGCGAAGACAAAGACAGCCTTGTATTGGGAAATGGACGACCCTTTCTAATACAGGTTTTAAATCCAAAGGTCAGATGGTTAAAAAAAGATTTGACCATAAGTGAAAACGGTATTTGCGCCGTGCTAAAGCAGCGATCACCTCGGGTTTCATCTCAATTACCGTCTCATTTTACCACAAAAATAAAAATAACTATTCATGCTGAACATGACTTGCCTGACGAAAGTCTCGCAACTTTGTCAAATGTTCTTGAAAACTCAGAAGTATTATATAAAGCCAAATCGAAGGTTGTAAAGAAGAAAATATACTCGCTAAAAGCAGAACAAATCGATGAGAAAACATTTGTTCTTACTATGATTGCAGATGGCGGACTTTTTATAAAGCAATTCGTAGGCGGCCAGGATTATATTGAACCTGGTATTTCAAAAATAATTGGTATGAAATGTGAATGCGTGGCTTTCGATATTCTAGATGTTAATGTACCGTAACGGCCGATCCTTACGTTGTATATAGATGTGACAAGTCGTGTGAAATCATTAGAATGGATTTACTCCAGCTTGTGCATTCAAGTGATCCTGGAGAAAACGGTTATGAAAATTTTAAAAAACCTCTGAGGTTATAACAAATTTCTTTAATCCATTATTATCCGTCGTCAGCAGTCAATTTAGCAGGGAACACGTAAAATTTGAAGAAACGACTTTGGGAACAGTCTATTAAAGAATTTGAATTTAGTTGCAAGAAATTATTATGAACATATGAATAATGCTAATAAATAAAATAATATATTTAATAAGAGATCCAATTGCCTTTTGTGAGAATTAACATTAACACTAATATTCAAAGAATATTATTATTATTACAATTAAATTACACAAAAATATCTTCACTGAAATTTTGTATCAAAAACTATCCAATAAGGAAAAGGAAAATCAATCGCCGCAACAATTATGGTACGTCTTGGCTGGAAAATCTAGAGAAACCGTAATGTCGGCTAGTGTGTCTAACGAGCAGCTAGGAATTATAAAAAGAGCTGTTGCTAGAATTGCCAAAAAATATAAGGTCGCGGGGTTCTGCCTCTATGGGTCAAGAGTAGCAGGATATTCACGTCCAGATAGTGACTTTGACGTAATTGTCGTGCTCCAGGACTATCCGTACGCTGTGAAGTATATTTATACAGTTGAACAAAATATGAAAATCTCTGCGCTGATAGTAGATCTGGCAAGATTTCGAAAGGATGCAGAATCTTCATTCCTAGGAGAGTTTGTAATCGGACGTTTGTTGCATATTTATGAACCAGTACAGAATAAGGAATTGTTTGAGCTGCTTGAAGTCGTTTATAAAAAAAGAGTGATTTTAGATGAGATATATAATATTGTTAAGTCGACTAATGTTCTGAGCACACAGATAAATTTTCCACTAGAGTATATAATGTTCTCGAAGGTTAGATATAGGAGCCTACTATATCCAAATGCTGCTTATAGTTATTTTCAGATATATGCAGGAAAGAATTCTCAATATAATATCGAATTCGCGCTCAATGGTTATCAAAAAGCCCTTGAAGGGATATTAACCTACGACAAAGAATTGCTCAATACTGAACGTTCTGACGGAGCTATTCAAATATCCGAACGAAGAATTGATGTGCAGAAAAATCAGAAAATTGCTTCATTGAAACTTACAAAGAAACTACAGGAATTTTCTTCCTATTTTATTCACGCGTATGCTGGCAGACACACACTGCATCACGTTGTAAAAGAAGCAGAGTCTAAAATCAGTCGCCATAAAGCAAACCGTGTCACTCTTCCTAAATTTATTTCAAACCCAAAAGATTTCTATTGGCATCTGCCAGAAGGACATATTATTACAGATGAAAAAAATTGGCTTGATAAGCTAGCAAAATTAAACGGCTTTTCCAAATACGTTATTTCAAAGAAGCGTGTATTGGGCACCAGAAATAACAGTACTGTTCTAGTCATCATAGAAGATCCTAACAATCATAATGTATCAAAATCACTTGTGGTAAAAAATATGGCAACGACCAAACGAGCTAGTTGGAGGAACCTTGGCAGACTTTCTTCACCAATGAACAGATCCAAAGTCCATCCTCTTTTCAGACTTGGCAATGAATACAGAGCTCTAAGGCATATTCGATCCATGGCGTTGCATAGTCCGATGATCCAATGTATAGTTTTAGATAAGACGATACTCGTCTGCGAGTTTATCGAAGGTGAACTGCTGTCTGATATCTTGAAGCGATTTTGCTCCAACAAAAATAACTCAGACCAAAATCTTGAGTGGATTGATATGGCTGGTCAGCATATTGGTAAAATTCATGCTCACAAATGTACTCTTGGGGATATAAAACCAAGCAATCTGATCATATCTAACAATATCCTATACTTTACTGGATTAGACCAGTTTAATCTTAACTCTGATTATCCTCTTTCAGATATTATATATTTTCTAGGCAGTACACTCGAGGGAATATCAGCTAATACTTTTGTTGCCAAGCAAATTTTAGAAGAGTTCTTTGAAGGTTATTCAAAGCAGATGCCGGCAGATTTAATAAAGAAATTTGTCAGGTCAGAATATTTCTCTGAGGTCTTGCACACTAACTTTAGCCCAACAATCGCAGAAACGATTAAAGAGGAATTGGTTAAATCTTCTAAATAACGGGCAGACACCGATGGGAACTCACCCAGTTACAAAATTTGTTCTTCTATTTTCGCATTTACTTCCTTGTTTTTGAATGTTCCTTATGTGTAAATTCTGTAAACCCGCATTTACCACACGTGTATCTGTCTTTATGTTCTGCCATAAAAACGCCTTTTCCACATCTTTGACAGTCACGCTTATTCTTGGTGACTTTATCGCCTTGTACAGTGTAAAATTTGTAAACAGAGACCTCGCCTTTAGACTTGCCTTTTCCGTCAGCCATAATGCAGCGAACCTCCTACCTTTTTGCTTTTGACCCGCTACCGCCGGATTTTGCAGCGGCTGCTTGCTTGGCTTTCAATTTATTAGCCTTTTCCTCATCTAATAGCTTCTTTCTGTCTGCCTTTGGTATGCCTCGTAGCATCACGTATCGAGGAAGTTGCTTCTTCATAATATCTTCGTTATCATAAATGTAAAATGTGGAGCGCAGATCCATCGTACCCCGTTGACCAGTCATAGCGATAGCGATAACCTTACTCTTGTCCACGTTGAATTTGTCGGCTATCTGATTTGCCGCTTCAATTCTGGTCACCTTACCTGCAGCATTCCTTAGGATGGCTGTTACCTCGCGCCTGTTCAGCAGAGGGTTATTACGGTCTTCTAATGTATTTAGCTCTAACGCCAATTGTTTGCAAATCTTCTTTGTAAACTCATATAAATATTTGCAATGCTCAGATGATATTAGAAATGACTGCTGATACTGCAGATAAATAAGGCTCCTTTTCGATAGATTATCAAGAAGGTAGAGCACTTAATATTGACTTGACGATGGTGCTCATACTACTTTATATTACGAGATACCGATAAATAGCTATCAGCAGCTTATTCTTTATTAAATATTCTCGAGAATATATGGTAACTGCTTTAATCGTGTTCAGGCAGATATTCCCAACAAACTAGCACTACCCTGCAAATTTCCATCTTAAACATTTAACTTAGATGTTAGCTTCCAGGGAAATCTGATGGGTTTTTTATAGGAATCGGTACATGCAACTATGAATGAAATGCAATGTGAACATTGCAAATCATGCAATTTTAGAATCTGCATGGTTAGTCAACATAGTCTACCTATTTTCCTGTTCATGTAGCAATATCTGAAAATAACATCTGAACCAGCCACTTGCAAGCCTAGCCACCTCCTCCAAAGTGCCTGGTTCCTCAAATAGATGAGATGCGTTTTGGACTACTACTAACTTTTTCTTCTCTGATCCAAGGTATTTCAGAGCATTCTTGTTCCATGACATCACCTGATCGTGATCGCTTCCTCCGACGATGAACAGTGTTGGAACCTTGATACGTGTAAGATTGTCTACTCCTGTGAGGTCAGGTCTTCCGCTTCGGGATACAATGGCACCGACTTGTACTTTAGACAAGCTTTGTGCTTCTAATTCTCCTTGTTCTACTCCTTCTCCCCTTGAGGCGTCATCATATAGCGTTTGCTCGTTCTGATTTTTTATATTGCTTGCAACTATAGCACCCGCTATTAGCGCAGCGGCCGTGCCTGTGCTTGCTCCAAAGTAACCTAAAACCAGATTTTTAGTATCCTCGTTTGATGATATCCATTTGGTAATGGCTATAACTCGATTCGCTAGTAATTTAACATTAAATTTATTTAATAAGAGACCAGGGATTTTGCGTTGCATTTTCTGAGCTCGTATATCAGCCTCTTCTTCCTCAACTGTCAGAAGGTCTACTAGCAGTGTGGCAAGACCATCTTTATTCAAAGCTTCTGCAACAGATCTGTTTCTCGTACTGTGCCTTCCGCTGCCGCTTCCGTGACAGAATAAAATAATTCCTTTTGGCTCTTTTGGGATAACTAAATCTCCTTGCAAAACTCCACTTACTCCTTTCTCTGTTCCTGGAGAGCGATTGATTGGGATCAGTACCGAAGAAGAAGAGCTCCTCATAGCGTTAGTTCTCTTTATCTATTTGCTCCTAGTGTACATATATTTTTTGACTTGGGCAATATATGCTAGAAATCAGTCTAATGAATATAGGATATGTTGGGAATTCATGAGCTTTTTCTTGTGTGTCAGTTATTTTATAACTTTTCAATACTTTGAGGTGCATGTTGACTGCATACTGTCATAGCACGGATTTTGATCAAGCGGACCCGGTGGGCTTCGATCCCACGACAACTGGCTTCGGAGGCCTGTGCTAAATGTAGTACATTATATCAGCACCCTGTCCAAGCTGGGCGACGGGCCCTTCTTCTCCCTATAAGCAATCCTTCAATATTTATTCGTAGGCAAGGACCACCCGAATAATATACCAACCGAAGATTTTCTAAAATTGCTTTGACATTTTAAAATTTCTATATCATATAACATAGATTTTGGAATTAGCTAATAGATATCTGGATATATTCCAAAACTATTATATCTTCCAATGCTTATATTTTATTGAATATGTATGCTAAAATATGCGGACTTGAACTTCTCTCATCCTATATAATCGAATTAGACGTGGGCGACATTCTGTCTCTGCAGGCGCTGGTAAAAAACCCCCTTGACTGGCATCACTTCTACGATAAGATTTCATTGATAAAGAAAGGAGGTAAAACTGACTTCACCGTAGTCACGCGCGAAGGTGACAGACTTGCAGGTTCTGGAACTGTACTTGACCTAGAAAAATGGAGCAACGATGGCAAATTTGGATTTAAGATCAAGGTAAACATAACGAAGCAAAAGTCGTTAGCAGACAAACGTATCAAACTACAAAACATGAAACAAAATTATCAGAATTCGCTACAACAACAAGAACAACAAACAACTCAACCGTCAACTCCACTGACGCCCTTAACGACAACTGCTTTGCAGCCGAGTAGTGGAGATAACATAGTGCCCGAAGTTCCTAAATTATAGTAACACAAGGAATTTTTTCAAATCAGGAGAGGTATAGCACAAGAAACATTACTACACTACACTTATATTTCAAAATTCTTTTTCCTTTTCGGCATAGATATTGGTCTCAATTCGTGCCTTTGCAGTTGATATAGATGGTACGCTTACAGAAAACGGCGGCGGTATGTTGTATTTGCCCGCCATTGTTAGCTTGCGATATTTAGCAAAGCTTGGTTATACTGTGATTTATGTCACAGGACGTTCGTCAATCGAAGCTTATTTGCTCGCTGTTTTCTGCGGAACGACAAAAATAGCCGTTGGTGAAAACGGCGGCGTAGTTACAACAAATCCTCAGGAACACATCCTATTGGCTAACAAAGAAAAATGTTTGAAAGGCTATGATCTTTTAAAAAAAAATATTGATGGCGTAAAAATCAAACCAGTTTTTGAGAGAATGACTGAGGTTGTGTTGCTTAGAACCTTTGATATAAATGAAGGACGAAAAATATTACAAGAAAATGAAATGGGTTTATACCTTAGCGATAGCAAATATGCTTTTCATATTAACGAAAAAGGAATAGATAAGGCAACTGGCCTCAAACGAGCCCTGAATATCCTTGACTTGCAACCCGCAAATACGGTAGCAATAGGAGATAGCGAAACTGATATTCCCCTGTTTGAAATGTGTGGACACAGCATTGCACTTTATCATGCAGCAAACTACGTGAAAGCAAAGGCGAGTCACGTAGTATCAGGCGCAGAAGGCATCGGGTTAGTAGATGCGGTTGATTACGTTGCGTTTAATTTTCTGGGCTTGGGGTCAGGAGACAATGACATTTCTTTGCGCAATCGATGAAATTCGTAAAGCATTAGCATCTGGTCTCGAAAGGTTAGGTTATTCTGACCCTGTTCAAGAAGTACAAAATATTGACATTTCAGAACCGGCACGAAAGGAATACGGTGACTTGGCATGCAATATAGCCTTTCCACTAAGCAAGAAGTACAAAAAACGTCCATTTGATATCGCAAATGAAATTGTTGAAAAACATCTCAAGCCCTACATTTCTGAAAAGCGGAAAAACAATAAAAGTTCGTCTTTTATGCTTTCTGCAGAGACCCATCCTTCAGGATACATCAACTTTAGGCTTGATTTCACGAAATTGGCAGAAACCATCTTAGATCCAATACTAGACGACCCAGGTTTTGGTCTTTCAAACTTTGGGCATGGCAAACGAGTTTTGATTGAACATACAAGTGTTAATCCCAATAAGGCCTTGCATATTGGACATGTACGGAACATGGTTATCGGCGACTGCCTTTATCGAATAATGAGAGCAACTAACCATGATGTTGCTGTTCTAAATTACATTGATGACTCTGGTTTACAAGTTGCAGATATTATTGTCGGATTTAAATTCGCCGGTTTCCCCGTGGACCCGGGAGCTAGCCATAGTAATATTGGCAGCAGGAATAACACCAGTAACCAAAGTCAAGACTACAACGACAAAAATGAAATTAGAGATATTACGAAATTCTCAAAATTTGACCATTACTGTGATGAGGTTTATGTAAAGGTAAACGAGCTATATCAAACAGACAAGTCGTTAGAAGAAAAAAGAAAGCTGGTGTTAGGCGAAATTGAAAACGGTACATCTGATATTGCAAAGTTTTCCTCGGAAATTACGATGCGTGTCTTGAAGGATCAATTAAAAACCTCATGGCGAATGAAAACACACTATGATTTGCTCAATTTTGAGTCACAGATTATTCACTCAAAGCTATGGACTAAATCTTTTGAATTGTTGAAGGAAAAAGGCATTTCTCAATTAGAAACCAGCGGTAAAAACAATGGTTGCTGGATTATAAAAATAGAAGGCGAGGATGACAAGGTAATAGTAAGAAGCAACGGAACGGCCACTTACAT
>JBKPMK010000490.1:0-7383 GCA_046732115.1 Thermoproteota archaeon | reverse complement strand
CTTGTAAATTACTGTCCTAGAATCAATTTATAAGGAATTATGCATTATAAAGTAGATATTTTGTTTGCCTGGAATACTAGGTGGATTGAACGGCCGGGAAGTTCATTACGGCCCTGATTGTCAAACTTATGAGCCATATACAAACCGGAATGGCAATTAAACTTCCTCTACCTGACTTCCATAATGATGACAAAGCAATGGCTGCAGGTATCTGAAAAGGAATAACATAAAATATCCTGGCTTGCACTCGATAATCACCAATAAGAAATGCAATAAGACCGATTGACATAAAAATCATGAGGAATTTACTAGATAGATCGCGTGTGTTTGACTGAAAAGCCCAATACAAGCCTAGAGAAAAAATTATAAAATTGTTGAATTGGCCACCTAAAAAAGAATACACTGAACGTGTGAGATTACCCCATCGGATAGCAAACTGTTCTATACCGGTTCCGGTTGCTTTAGCGAATTCAATATCCTTCTCAATGCCGGTCATAGAACCAGTCACAGATGTTCTAACAACGTCGAGGAGAACCGAACACGCTAATATGATCAATAGTAAGCCTATCCTCTTTTTAGAATATTGTTTTACCTTGATCAATATTAGCAGAAGTACACTCATAACCGCTACCATAACACTCCATGTATGGACATGACTGAACAGCAAAACCATTATCAGAATTGAGAATAAGGTTAAATTCAGCTTACTAGAATATCTTAAGAATTTGCAAAGAAATACGAAAGACAGGTATCCAATTATTAGGGCAAACCAATTTGCATAAAAACCGGCGTAAATTCCAACCGTTATTTGGAATGATATAGACGTTAAAAAGGAGGCTATCAATGCCTGTTTGTCATCTAATGTCATCTCACGTGTCAAATAAAATACGACTAAAACAAGCAGAGGACCAAGAATAAGCGGCACGTGTTCTACAATGAAATAAGAATCAGCAACATTTAGAAATTTATTGATTGTGAACAAAAATATCAGGACAAGCGGCTTATCTCCAAAACTCTGTACCACAAATGCTTGGTGGAAAAAGTCTCTATAATCAGTAGCGTGATTTAATGCATTTATCCAATTTACATAATAGTCTGTGTCTACGCCTACTTGCTGACCATTTGGATTAAATTGATGCTGGTGAGGAATAAGTGCAATAGCGAATGACAAGAGCATAAAAAGCGAAACGTAAATGAATTTGTATTTTGAATTTACCGAACCATTATTGTAATCATCATTATTCGATACAACACAATGGGTATTGTCTATACGCTTAACACGTAATATCACAGTTTTAAATTCTTTTATGAGTAACTTAAGAGGTACACAGCTTAGTAACAAAAGTAACAAGACCGCTGAAAAGCTGGACAGTAGCAGATACAGATCGTATTCATAATTTCTAATAAATGTCAAATCACGAGAAACATAAAAGAATGGTATTAAGTAATTGAAGAGACCTATAATTCCTATGACTGTACCTGCTATTGCAAAGTAATTTATTAGCAGCGTATTTGATTTGTCGTTTAGGACTTTTGGTCTCTTTTGGCCTAGAAATCTATTGAATATGAGAAGTGCCGTTATTACAGGGATAGACATGATTATTGTAATATCAAATACTACGTGAGCGCCAGTTGCTACTGTTAAAAGCGTCAGTCCCCCGCAATAAATTGCAGGTAGAACAAATCTTAGCTTTCCATTTGCCGAAAGCACAAACCACGCTGCTGTCAAAGAAATGATTATTATATAATCAATGAATTGACTGAAAATAAAAGATTGGAAGAATTCATAGTAAATTATACGATTCAGAAAAGGGTAAGTCGTTACCTTAAGGTACGAGGCTATACTATATGCATAGAATAGTGAAATTAAGACAAATGAAGCAGAGGTTGCAATCGATATTGGATTTGAATTGCTTCCTATAACTCTCGAGAGGTTAAGTATTACCTGTTTTTTTATGCTCATCGAAGCCTACTGTAAAAGTTCTCTAACTAATGATAAAAACTATTAGCAGATGAGCAGAGTATGCAAGTGCCATTGTAAATTCAATTTTACAAAAATCCAATTATCTTGGCCATTGGCACTCTATATATTATGAATCACTATTATGATACCAGAGGTTGGGTGAAGTTTATATATCTATCCATAGAAATTCAACAATCACAAGCAGAGGTATCATAAATGGCTTACAAGCGCATCATTAACAACATGTTATCTATTTCTCATTCTTTCTATCTCTTTTGCTAATGCTATGCCTGCTTTTTCGTCCATATTAGAGACCTCCGCAATTTCAGTTGAAATCATTTTTGCATTGATCATTATCTGAATAAGATATGGCAGGTAAAATGAACCAAACGTGCTTGTGGAACTATGGGTCACACGTGACAACTCATCAAGTACCGGTTTTAATGATCGGCTACGAGCGAAGACAGGTCCCATAATATCCCATCTCATAGAATACTGATTATATTTTATCAGTTTGCCCCGGCTCTTATCAAAAAGATCTTTTGCTATTATATAATCAATATATCTCAGAAGACTCCATTGTCTTTTTCTTCCTGTTCGGCCGACTACAATGTCTGCCTTAGACAATACATCTAATATATCGGCGACCGTTACAAGATCAATTCGTGATGAAATGGCGCTTGAAAACAGTGCACCAAGCATATCCTTTCGCCTTTCTTCAGTCGACATTCCAAACCGTGGATCTGGATAATTGGCGTCTGCGCCAAGCAAGAATGACCTAGCAATATCCTCATTCTCAGCTGCAAAGAATCCGTTTATTGCCTCAGCAATATCGATCTCCGCCTTCGAGTTTGCTGTTTTATCATAGCCTGCAAGCTTTGCCTGTAGAATGTTTAACAACAAACGAGCATCGCCGTGAGCTTTATCTACTATGGCAGACTTTTCGCTTATACTCAGCTTCTTACATCGATCCTTGAGGACGGATTCTAAAAGCAACATTAGCAATCTCGGGGTGACAGCATTGAACTGAATTGTTTTGCAGACCTTTGCCAGGTCTTTGATTTTTGCATCTTTATTGTTTGCTACCATAATGACTGGAATAGATGGCTGCTTCATTAGTCTTACAATGGATTCTATTCCGCCTGTATCTTCCCTACCGGAAATTCCATCAACTTCATCCAGAAATAGTAAAATCTTTTTACCAAAGATGCTTGTATTCATAAGTATTGGAGCAATTAATTGTTCCAACTGATCACGATTCCTCGTGTCACTTGCATTCATCTCAATAAGATCATAATCTAACTGCCGTGCTAATGAATGAACTAGCGTTGTTTTGCCGACCCCGGGCGGCCCAATTAAGAGCAATGGTTTACTACCTTTGACCCACCCAGATAGCCACTTCATGACCGTTAGTCTTTCATCTTCGTTTCCTATCAAGTCTTGTACTCTTGCAGGACGATAAATTTCGGACCACATATTATTTACAAGTCTACGGGTTGCAATTAGTTCAATATTGACGTTATGTTTTGATACTGTGCATCAGCTGCTTCAAAAATGTCGTGTATTGTTGTGGACATTGATACCTAATTTAAGTTTGGATAAAAGCCCACATACAATGTGCTAATCAAATAGTTTTTTATATTGTGTATGTATGTAATGGAGTATGCTGTAGGGAATCGACTTAAGATTTCCCACAGAATTTGACGTCGGTCTTGCAGCTACGTTTTTTCTTTTTAATAGAAAATAGAATTTTGGTTTGCTATGGTTATTATGTATATGAGCTAGTGTCAAGAGATGTAAACATGAGAAACTGGCAAAAGATAAGAAAGGATTTTCCTGTTACAAGAAGGTATACTTATTTGGCAAATGCAGCCATTTCACCTACACCTAGACCTGTAGTTCAAGAAATATTGAAATTTTATAATGATATGCTAAATCATGCAGGTTCACGATGGCCAGATTGGATAAAAGAGATGGAGCATACTAGAGATCTCTGTGCGAAGTTCATTAATGCATCGTCAGACGAAGTCGGATTTACTCACTCTACAAGTGAAGGTATGAACATAATAGCGCACATGCTACACCCCAAAGGCGCTGTGATATCAAACGAACTTGAATTCCCGTCTTCAATTTTACCTTGGTTAAATAGGGGTTCAGACATCCACTTTGTAAAATCTAAAAATGGAAGAATACTAAAACAAGACATCTCGGATGCTATCAACAGTAAGACTAAATTAGTGGTAATAAGTCATGTGCAGTATTCCACTGGGTTTCGTCAGGATTTAGTAGATCTCAGTGAACTAACCAGGAAGCATGGATTATTTCTAATTGTAAATTCAACTCAATCGCTTGGTGCTCTGCACTTTGACGTCAAAGAATTCAATGTTGACTTTATGGCGTCTAACGGTCACAAATGGCTATTGTCATCATTTGGGATAGGTACCATTTTTGTAAAAAGAGAATATCTCGAAAATGTCACTGAGTTTCATCCGCCTTTTTATAGTCAGCTTGGACAAAAGGACAGAGATGTATTTAATAACAGCAAGATAAACATGTCTGCTACAGCATCTAGATTCGAACTAGGTTCGCCGCACTTTTGTAATATATTATCACTAAAGGCAGCTATTGAATATATATCTAAAATTGGAATAAATTACATTGAAAGACGGATTCTGCACTTGACTTCCTATCTTGTAGAAAAACTGGCCAAATTAAACCTGGAAGTTATCTCCCCATTAGAAGAAGAGAAATGGAGGTCAGGAATTATTGTTTTTAAGATGAAAGGGGCAGACGAAATTGTCAGAAAGTTGGAAAGGAAGAGAATAATTGTCTCTGCCAGAGGAGGAGGAATACGGGTCTCGCCCCACTTTTATAATGATGAAAAAGACATTGATCTGCTAATTCAAAAAATTAGGACTTTCATCTAATTGCTTAAAGCATTTGAATTAGCTATAGGGTTACACATGAAGCAAGCGTTTATCACATAACATAAAGCTGATAATTTTTGCAGAGTTTCGCCTGATTACATATCATTTTTGTCGCTATTATAGATTAATCAGGGAACTATACCTGCGCAGGACTTTTCTATGATATTTATAGTTCGGATCCTGCATCTTGACTAAATCCCAAAATCTCTTCGAGTGGTTGAGCTCTACTAGGTGCATTAATTCGTGAATAACCACATAATCAATTACCTCTAAAGGTAGGGCTGCTAAGAGTAAATTAAAATTTAAATTCTTATTCTTTGAGCAACTCCCCCACCTGGACTTTTGACTCTTAATCAAAACTCTGTTATACTTAAGATCTAGTTTGCTGCTGAACAGAGGAAGACGTTCAAATACGAGCCTAGAGGTTTGTCTTTTGTACCACGCCATTATATCACGTTTATACTTACGCCTATCAGTAACGTGAAATATTATTACCTTGAGGTTATCTGAAACGATAATATATGAAATTCTATCGTTTACTATTTGCAGCCTATAGACAGACCCCATAAAAGTCAGAAAACTCTCACCGGAATCATTCTTTTGTCCGAATTTCTCAACAAACGTTGCATAATATCTATAAACTTTGGAAATCCAGTCATTTCTACTGTTTATGAAACTTGTAATTTTTTTAAAGTCATAGTTGACCGGAGCAACAACATGTATTCCATAGATATTTGCCTTAAGCTGTATGCCTTTGGATCTCGTGCTTCTTTTAATTTCTATATTTAACAGTTGGCCGTTCGAAAGGGACACGTCTATAGACAAGCTTTAACAGAGAATTCCATTTCATGTTAATATTAAAGAGCTTTGCTATTTTATGTAAGATCTATGCTTCTCCATGATGAAAATATGAATGGCAGAATCCAGCTGCTGAAGATCACTCGCACCGTATCCTTAATGACTTTACCTGAAATCATTACTATTACAAAATTTTTTAACTCATTTTTTGCTCCTGCAATTAATGGTACGCGAACTCCCACTATAACTATCCATGAGGAATTGTGAGGTTGTTTGTAAGATATCTTTAAGAATTTGTCCCCACTGAAAGCTACATAATAAGGAATTAATCCACCTAGTATTGAACTGATGGCAAGTATGATAAATATGGTAAATCTATATTTGCCACTTAAATTTAACCGCTGATATCTGTGGGGATTTGGATTATCAGGAGAGGATTCCATTTATGAATAATCCTATAATACCGTATTAATGAAGAATGAATATGTGCTAAGGGTCCAATTATAGCGTAACCCATTGTTGTTAAGGTAGTCTCCTGTAACACTAACCAAGAGAAGCATAAGAGGTATAACAGTTACAAATTCGTCAAGTGTCAACCCTTAATCGACCAACGCTTTGATTGTCGAGTGTTTGATTCTGCTAAATGATATCCTGTTCAGTTTAATCGTGATCAGTTATCTTTCAATTCATAATTTGCGAAGCAACTGATTGCTTAAAAAACACATTAAGACGCTAACTTTCGCACATGATCTAAACAGCTTTCATCTTCCTGAATGATAGTGTACCTAGCAGTCCTAACGCTATCGTTGATGCAAACAGAATCGCAATATCTATTCCAAACGTATGCCTAGATGAAAGCATCATGGTATTTCTTAGCGCATCAACAGCATAAGTCACCGGGTTGATGGTAGTCAGTACGGAAAGCCATCCAGGAAGGTTCTGTAGAGGAAAAAGTGCTCCACTTAAGAAAAAAAGTGGAAATACAACAAAGCTAACTATAAGCTGAAAACCCTCCAGACTCTCTATGAAGCTGCCCATAGCTAGCCCAAGTGATGTAAGTGCAAATGAAAGAAGCAGTACAATAACAACTATTTCGGATACAATGAAAGCATCTAGTTGGATTCCTATTGGCTCACCCAACAGTAGGAGGATTGATACTTGGACCAACGACGTGGTCATACCACCGAGCGTTTTACCTACAAAGATAGTCTCTCTATTTATCGGAGCAACCATTACACTCTTAAGAAAATCAAATTTCCT
Source organism: Thermoproteota archaeon (assembly GCA_046732115.1). Taxonomy (GTDB): domain Archaea; phylum Thermoproteota; class Nitrososphaeria; order Nitrososphaerales; family Nitrososphaeraceae; genus JAFAQB01. The sequence continues at coordinate 435 of JBKPMK010000490.1, read as the reverse complement.
ATCCCATATTATGTAGGAACCAAAGAATACTGACGAGAAAATTACAGACATACTAATTATACCTGGAAATATGAATTTTTGATAATCTGAACCGACTGATGGAGCGGCGGAGCCTAAACCTGAGCCTACCACGAAAAGCCATAGTAACGGAGTGAAAATAGACGCAATTAGTCTACTCCTCTCCCTCAAAAATACTTTGAATTCTCTTAGCCATACTGCGTACAGAGCGTTAAGCATCGTTTCTAAATCTTGAAATGTGCTAAGAAACATGTTGAGCTGATATACACGTTAATTTATTGAGGAGCGTATTCTTTCTCACTTATCTGATAATATTCTTCTAACAGGATAATCAGCCAAATTTGTTTCGCCTAAGTTGTACTTTAATACCAATCGTCTAAGTTCATTTTCTGTTGTTTCCATAATATAGGATTCGAT
>JBKPMK010000489.1:0-4595 GCA_046732115.1 Thermoproteota archaeon | reverse complement strand
AACTGAGGATCTGCCGCCAGAAGAATGGAGGATAGATGCTATCAATGAGCTGAACAAAAAATTTGGTTTTAATTGTTTTATGTTTGAAGCTTCAGATCCAGCTGTGTTTAAATGGTATCTTAAGCAATTTGGACCTAGCGTCAATTTGTTTATAGATCATTCCCAAATAGTTGAATTTACTGCTTGGAAGACACAGTTATGGGGAGACATAGATATTTGGAAAGATAAGGCTCTTTCATACAAAACGCTTCAGTAAACAAGTCGCTATAAACAGACTTGCGAATTTTTTATCATCACTGTGAATAATGCCTTTGGAAACGGATCTAGAGTTCCTTAATAAACTGTATCTCTTATACTATCTATCCTGAAGTATTTACTAAACAAATCTCTTATCTCCTCTTTTGAAAATTTGTATGGACCTTCCTGCCTAGGTTCTCTGTCACTAAAGCATTTTAGGAATAATATCCGATTATCTTTCAGTATTTTTCTTATTTTGGTGATGTATCTTTTTATCTGTTGGTAAAAGAACATGAAAACAGCCTCTATCGAAAATATAGTCAAATCGATTCTCTTTGAGATTGGAATTTAAAATATCGTCTACTATGAAATTTACATTTTTTAGTGAATGTCAATCAGCTATTGCATACGATAACGCAGATCGTAGCTTTAGCTTTTACTACTTGCTTATCCAACTAACTCCTTCAATGCTTTCTAATTATTTCTACCGTTCTGATTAAATACTTTCAAAACATCAACAGCTGCTTGAGCACAAAACATCAGCAGAATTAGCAGTCTATTCAGTAAACCTCGTCATGTTCATCGGTTAGTCACAGGCGAGTTAACGCTGATCATCCAATAGACTGGAACTTTGATAATGATTTCCACAAATACCATGTAGCAATCGACCTATACGGTTTCCATGGTTGAGCAATAGCTAACATGGTAGCTGGCTTTGGAAGTTCTGGTAATGAATATAGTTTCTGCATAGCTTTCCTTACGCCTAAATCTGTTACAGGTAATACGTCTTGTCTCCCGAGACAAAATATTAAAAACATCTCTGCTGTCCACCTTCCGATTCCTTTTACTTGCTGTAATGTGGTAATGACCTCTTCGTCTGCCGTCGACGGTAATGTATCTAAATTTAGTCTTCCATATTCAATCTTGGAGGAAAGGTCTTTTAGGTATTCTATTTTTTTGCTTGACAGTCCAACTTTAGATTTTAATTCTGTTTCTGGAGTCGATAGAATTTGTACAGGTGTAGGCATTATCCCGTTATAGTATTTGATAAATCTTTCATAGATTACGGTGGCAGCCGTTCCAGCAAGCTGCTGGAAGATTATTGATTCAACCAGAGATTGGAATGCATTATTACGTACCTTAATTGAGCATTGCCCCACAGCTTTGATTACTCCTGCTAGTTGTGCGTCTACGTTTGAAAGATACTTTATAGGGTCAATGCTCACAGGCTGCTTACTTCCATCAGGAGAAATTTTAACTATTAATGACCATTATTATCAGTGTATACACTGCTTAACGAGCTTCCTTTTTTGAATCGTATACAAACTGCAGTTTGATTCGCAACTTAGTACTGAAAGAAGTTCTGCTGTCCATGTTAGTCTTGATATTTTACCTGCTGGTATGTATTATATATCATCTTCATATTTATTAGTCGTTTTGAACTATTATTCATCTGATGGCTTTCTTTCCTTGGATTTTTGTAGTTCATCCATTACTTCATTTACATAATTCTTCATATCGACCTCGGAGATTGAAGACTCTATACCTGCTTCCCTAATGCTTGATGATTTTTTATTATATGTTCTGTATGTCTTTCTAACTCACGATTAATGTCAGCCAACCCTATATTATCAAGCAGCCTTGTTTGGTCGAGCAAAGACTTTCTGACAGTCTGACGTAATCTTACATCAGAAGCAATGGATATTGCTGAGGAATATATACCAGTGAAAAATAAATATGCTCCAAAACCAAAAAACGAAGTGGCATTAACTCCAAATGGCAGATAAGAGCCTGCAGAAGGATTTGCAAAGAAGGAGGTAAAAAGAATTGTCACTCCTATTGCAGATATAATAAGATAATTTTTTAGTTTGTTGTTTGTATTCACAGGTTTATTTTTTGAAACAAGTATCAATGCAAAACTAAGTAAGAAGCCCTCTGTTAGAATACCGCCAAATGCCAACATTGTGTAAAAAATTACTCGTTGGTCAAAAATAGAATTCAAATTCATGGTCGGGATGAAGAAAAGCCATGATATAGTTGCCGCCAGGAGACTAAATAGTGGTATAGAAAGAAGAACCCAATATTTTACTCGTCCAAATACCTTTGAATAATGATTTAGCATTATAGCAGTTGCAGCCCATAAAATGTACGCTAATGGTAAAACAAGCCAATTTGCAACAGAAATAATGGCACTTTGATATTTCATATAGTATCTCATCTTGGATACTTACAGCATATCTTATTGCAGGTGCTGTCGCGACTCCCATTGCTGGAAAGTTATCTGATATCTATGGACGAAAGAAAATGGTAATGATAATATTGATAATCTATATCTTAGGAATTTGTGCTGGAGGAATCTCTACAAACATATCTTTTCTAGTTATTGCAAGAGTTATTCAAGGTATAGGAATATCCATGTTTCCAATAGCTTTTGGAATTATAAGAGATCAATTACCGAAGGACAAGCTCGCAATAGGTATTGGAGTATTCAGCTCAATGTTTGCTGCTGGCTCAGTAGTAGGGTTAGCAGTAGGTGGAAGCATAATCCAAAGCTTTGGCTGGCATGCTACATTTCTTTCCATAGTACCTGTTGCCATCGCCCTTTGGATAATAATCAATAGGTTCATTCATGGTGATAATGACAATGATAAGAGATTATCTGTAGTAGCAAAAGAAAAAGGAGGAAATTCATTGGAGGAATCTGATAGTTATGATATCAAGTCTAGTAGAACGCGTTCTCTGAATCCGGATAGTCGAGTTGGCGGTAATAGTAGCATTTGTGTTAGGCGGAGTACTAAAAATCGTGTATGACATAGCATTATATTTTAACTTCAAAAATAAGAGACTACCGGACGAAGAAAGAATGAAATAGATATGTCAAAATATTGTAATGCTTAATAATAAGTGATAAGGTTGCCTACTACTTTCTCAATAATATCAGCGATAGTAGTCATTACTGTGATGGTTATTGCAGTTCAAGGCAACAACAATATCATAAACAGTTTACTTGTACATAGCAAACAACTTTCAGCAGAAGCTTTACCATCATCATCAACGTCTTCTCCTTTCAGCCTAGTTCAAACCATTGTCATTCCAAATGTTAATGGGCGTATTGATCACATGGCTATAGATATCAGAGGTCAAAGGTTATTCGTTGCCGAACTTGGAAACAATTCACTAGATGTTATCGACTTAAAAGCAGCAAAACGCATCCAGAGCGTTAGTAGTAATAATATTGGATTGCTAAATGAACCGCAATCCGTGCTTTTTATTCCAGAACTGAACAGAATTTTTGTATCAAATGGACAAGATGGTACAGTAGATGTCTTTGATGCTAAATCATTTAGATTCATCAAGAAAATAAAACTTCCTTCTGATGATGCGGATAATATGCGATATGCTGCTAACAGTAGACTTATCTACGTTGGATACGGAGAAGGGTCGCTTAGCATTATTAATACCACAAATTATAATATTGTAGGAGATATCAGATTGAGTGGTCATCCTGAATCATTTCAAATAGGACAAGAAAAGGGAGGGCTATCAGGACAGAAACAGAGAATCTTTGTTAATGTTCCTCAGTCCAATTCCATAGAAGTAGCTAGCCAAAAACGTACAGTATCTAAAACATGGACAATTACTAATGCACAAGATAACTTTCCAATGGCACTAGATGAACCTAATCATCGCTTATTTGTTGGCACAAGAGATCCTCCAAAACTTATGGTTTTTGATACAGATTCAGGTAAAGCGGTTTCTGTTTTAGATATTGCAAATGATGCTGACGATATTTTTTATGATGCTGCAAAAAGACGTATATACATATCATGTGGTGATGGATTCATAAACATATTTCAACAACAAGATGCAAATCATTATGGTGCACTTGCAGCTGTTCCAACAGCACGAGGTGCTCGTACATCTCTTTTTGTACCCGAGCTACACAGTTTTTATGTCGCAGTTCCACACATAGGAAATCAAGAATCAAAAATACTCGTTTATCAAGTAGGGTAATAAAACAGATTTTTTGTAAGAAAGTTATTCCTTGTTAGCCTAATCTAATGTATTCATCAGTAGCAATTCTTATTCCACTTCCCTGAAGTGATAGAATTTCAAAGCCAACCTAAATGCATCGAATATATCGTTATATGATGTGGCTTCTTTGTCTAGTGTTCCAATTTTGTTAACCCAAGAAAGCGTACTCATTCTAAAGGAGGGATCTTGTTAAAATCCCATGAGATAATCTTTGCTGGTTTGATTACAAGCATGTACCTTGGCATATTTACACTAAATTGAACAAAAGGATTATCCAATGCACCTTTGCCAACGTATCTTTCATATGTCTTTCTTGCAAATGA
>JBKPMK010000488.1:0-1291 GCA_046732115.1 Thermoproteota archaeon | reverse complement strand
TCAGGATTATCATCTACAATAAGAATCCTTTTTAGAAGAAATGGGTCTTTTTGCTTGATTCTTTCTACAGCAATAGTGCTGTTTGAACTGCTAATTTTATTGTCTTCTGCTGCTGACGTGAGATATTCTCATCTTACCTATAGCATATAGAGAACATGGTATTAAATAATTGCATTAATATTATCATGATAATGAGGATTTTTATTCATGTTTGTAAGCATGAATATCCTTCCTGAAGTCATCGAGTAGTTTTGTTTGTATTGTTGTTGATGATGAGGAAGAATATGATGGTGTCTGTGATTCCACGCCAGCCATATTACATAGACAGACTGAATGTTTACAGCCATAGTTGTCATGTTCTACCAGAGAATGGTGATTGTCACTGGTTGTGCACACGTCATAACTTTTTTATAGAATAAACTGTCACTGCGCTGTGCGCTGCTACTGCTAATCCCCCAAGATGGTAATATCGGCGCTAGGGTAATGGCGGTAGGGAAGGTGGTCAGTGGATATGATACGTCTTCTTCCTTCCTTCATTACCCTATTTATTCGACAGGTGCTCCTGTCGCTTCATTCCTTTGGTCAGAAGACTCATTATGTTTTGTCTCCTTTCGTTTATGATTGCTTCAGAGTTCCTTATACCCATGCCATTGCACGTTGTCTCATATATCACGCTCAAAACTAAAACTTTTTTGCACAAAGTAATATTTTATTAGCTTAGTTTGCTCCTATTGGAGCTATTATCTTATTTATTATTTGTACTAACTCTTCATTTCCAATTGGCTTTTGAATATAGTTAATTTTACTTAGCTCCGGAAAGTGCTGACCTCTGAACTTCTCATAATACGCTTCTGAAGCTGTTATAAACATTATATGTACAGTTTTATCAAATTCTCTTATCTTTTTAAAAAGCTCAAATCCATTTAGTACAGGCATTTTGATATCAAGTAAAATCAAATCATAATGATTAGGTCTGAACTCTTGCAGAGCTTTAGCTGAGTCTGTATATGAGGTGCATTCATAGCCAACATCTTGTAATACTATTTGGTAAACCGTACAAATGTCAGGCTCATCGTCAACTAGAAGTATCCTATTTCTCTTGGCTTGATTATTTAATCCTCCTTCTATTCTCCTTCTCCTTCTTGTATTTCTTGTAGGCTCGAATAAACAGAATTATCTATAGTCTATAAATATTATTTTTGGTAAATTTTTATACCCATCAAGTGGGGAATTTTACCCCTAAATTCACTTATACATTGGAATTAATAATAATATACACCTATTACTTGGT
>JBKPMK010000487.1:0-8083 GCA_046732115.1 Thermoproteota archaeon | reverse complement strand
AAAGCGTTTTTTACCTTCTTCGATTCTCTCAATATGTTTTGCGAGTTCTACTGCCCATATTGCAAATTTTAATCCAAAGGATATGACACTTGAATGTTGACCATGAGTTCTTCCCACAGCAGGTTGAATTCGAAATTCTTTTGCCCTATTAACAAGGACAATTGCCAAGTTAATAATTTTAGGCTCGATAATATTTAATGCATCCCTCAGTTGCATTGAAGTAGCCGTATCTACAACGTCATTGCTTGTCAGACCGTAATGGACCCATGGCTTTGTTTTATCTGAACATTGTTCACTCATGGCCTCGACTAATGCTGCTGTGTCATGATCACTAATTTTTTCTAATTCCTTAATCCTTTCAATACTGATCCTGCCGGATTTAGTCGCTTTTACGATTTCGTCGCTAGCATTCGAAGGTATAATTTTAGCTTTCGCTTGTATCGTTGCTACTGCGGCCTCAAACTCCAGTTGATAATATAGCCGTTTTTCCTCCTCGAATATTTGCTTTATTTCTCTGCTTCCATAACGTCCAGAATCAATCGGTAGAATAGGCATATCTAATACAAATATCCTGCATATAAAAATAAACGTTATTCGTTAAGGTTTTCAGAGAATATAAAAAAGTAACGTATAGCAATTTGCTTGGACTAGAAACTACCTTGTAGGTTATTTTCAAATCTAACTGGCAGATCTGGATCTACTGTGTCTTGTAGACTAACTAAGATAGATCCATTTTATGTAATGTTGTAATGTTTTATTCATTTCATTTCCCTTGCAATTTTTACATGTGCTTTGCAGCTATTATCCTTCAATTTTGCATCGAACCACGAAACAAATTTATCCTCAATCTTTTTTCCCCGGGAATTATCGATCTCATACGCGTTAATCGCATATATTTTTTCGACAAACTCACCAGAAAGAAACAACTTAGCAAACGACCATCCTGCACTAGGTACCGGATCATCCAAGGCAAAAGTATCACAATCCTTAGCAAAGCCACATATTTTCCGATATTCAGAGAGCACTTGTATCGCCAATTTAGAATCTAATTCAAAAGAGGTAGTTTGAAAATCTAATATAAAGGTGCCAAAGATGATCATTCTCATTGGCCATCCGGTGCGCCCTCATTTCCTTGTTTTAGTTTATCTGACAGTGAAACTAATTTCCCATGGTCCTCAATTTTTATAGTTGTACTAACCCTGACATTCAAGCCAACAGATCTAAATAACGCTAGCAGTTCTCCACCCGATATTCTCTGCCTAATATCACCTATTCTAATCAATTCCACTATTTCGTTAATGAGGGATTTTGTTTGAATCGGAAATTGAGATTCTGCAAGCTTTAGAACCTCTTCTCCTCTGTCATACAGGAAGTCAGATATTATTTCTCTGTTATTTCTTTTATGTTGCGTCTTTGATTCTTCAAACCGACGTCTTTCGCTTCTCGCCTTTTCTAGTCCAGCAGCTTGTTCCCTTAGAGCTCTCATTTTACGAGCCTTGATAATCTCAATATCTGGATCTTCTTCTTCCTTTGGCATTAACCCTTTATCACCCCGATTGGAATTAACCTTACTACTTTAGTTGCAATCCCAAGTGAATGAGATACGTTAGCGACTTCGTCAACGTCTTTGTATGCATCAGGTGTTTCTTCTACTACACCGTCTCTTGTCAGTGCCTTTACATAGATACCATTACGCTCTAATCTGTTTCTAACGTTTTCTACACTGTAGGTTCTTTTTGCAGCAGACCTTGACATTGTTCTACCTGCGCCATGTGCAGTCGATCCAAAACTTAAATCAAGAGATCTTTTATTGCCTAAGAGTATCCAACTCGCAGTGCCCATGGATCCCGGTATAATTACGGGCTGACCAATATTATAGTATTTACTAGGTAGTTCATCCATCCCTGCTGGAAATGCTCTGGTAGCTCCCTTTCTATGAATTACCAAATCCCGCATTCCTTCCCCTTCTACTTTATGACGTTCAACTTTAGCAATATTATGTGCGACATCATATACGAGCTTCATATCCAATTGTTGTTCGCTCATTTGAAATACTTTTTCGAATGTCTTTCGTGTCCAGTGTGTTATAAGTTGCCTATTAGACCATGCAAAGTTCAGAGCACAATACATTGCTTTACGATAGTCTTCACCTTCTACCGAATTATTTGGGACACATGCGAGTTCTCTATCTATGAGTTTCATGCCGCGGTTCCGTAATGCAATTTCCGAAATTCGCAGATAATCACTACAAATTTGATGGCCCAGTCCTCTTGAACCGCAGTGAATCAAAACTGTCAATTGCCCCTCTTGTGTTATACCCATAGCCTTTGCGGCTTTCTCATCGTATATACTGTTAACTTTTTGTATCTCAAGGAAATGGTTGCCTGAACCTAAGCTACCTAATTGTGGTGACCCTCGCTTTCTTGCTATATTGGAAACGCTCTCAGGATCGGCACCAACCATCCTTCCACCTTCCTCGCAGACCTCAGCATCCTGTTTCCAGCCATACCCTTTTTCTATAGCCCATTTTACACCTTCTATAAGGAGTTCATTAAGATTGGACTCAGTAAGTTTAACAGATCCCTGACTTCCAACCCCCGAAGGGATCGATCTAAAGAGTTCATTTACAAGATCTTTTATCTTTGGTTTTACATCCTTTTCATGTAAATTAGTCGAAAGCAGTCTTACACCACAATTGATGTCATATCCTACACCGCCAGGACTGATGACTCCTTCTTCAAGATCAAGCGCAGCGACACCCCCTACTGGAAATCCATAACCTTCGTGTCCATCTGGAAGAACTACGACATTTTTCGTCACTCCTGGTAAAGTTGAGACATTTGCTGCCTGATCTATAGTCCTATCAGAAACCATCTTTGAGATAAGATTGTCTGTAGCGTAAATGGTAACAGGGACCTTCATTCCCTTTGAGCTGTCTTTTTCAATTTTAAATATAAAATCATTAATTTTTTTAACTCTATGGTTACCACTTTTTGTCAATAATTCACTCATTCTCTAATCAATTGAAAAAGAGTTATTATAAGCATTACTTAGTGTTAGAGGATATTCAAACCAATATTATTATATTGATAAATCTGTATTCGTCCTATAATTTCATATGGATTTAATTATATTGCGTATAGTTGTAATTAAAAAAGTAGTTTTATTAATTTTAAGCAGTAATCATAAAAAAGAAAAAGGTAGCAAGATTAGCAGCATTTCATATAAATAGTCATAAAGTGTTTATTTCCTGTATGACCATCTTCACTGTATTGATATCAATGTCAAGCTGATCAGCAATCATATCCTCAGAAATACCAGAAAGGTGAAGATTTCTCACTGTTTCCTTCTTTTTGTCATCTATTACACTAGATGGAGGGTACAATGACAAATCTTCTTCCACTGACCTGATGTATCTAGTGATCTTTTGCAAAAGATCGTCTGAATTGGCGGCATGATCTGAGGAAAATACAAGCACGTGCTCCTTAACCGGTACAGTAATCATTTTTACTTTATCATATGCATAAATAACATAGTCTAATTTGCCTAATTGCGAACTAAAAATTTTCCTCAAGTCGATAATGTACGCAGATTGTGCCAAACTCAATTCAGGATTTCTTCCTTTAAGATGCTCCTTAATTCCTTCTTTGAAGTTCCCAGCATATAGATGTCCAGATTTTTCCACTATTCCGGCAAACCTGATTGCAGGATCAAGATTCAAAATATTTTTGGAGAATTGCTCTGATTTCATATTTGCCATCACAGACCATAATCATACCATCTTTTTGACCTTCTGTCAACCAACTATATATGTTTATATCAGTTATAGGTTTTCTGAAAGATGTTGCACGTCAACGTTTCAATGAAGTTGATATCGCTTATGGATATACAATCGCCAGAATTAATGGCGAAACTAAAATAACATTATAACATGCGTATTATTATAGCTTATGAAAATAGCAATAGCAGTTATCATAGTTATTGATTTTGTGTGGAATGTAAAAGGGATGACAAGCAAGTCTCCTAGTGGTACTGCATGCTATTGTGGTCTAACTGCCAGACAATTCGGATTTGAAGTATGCCTCGCAACTAAAATAGGAAGTCTCTTGTAATGTACTCAAAACAATAGTTAAAGACCGTGGATAAAGTGATTTTGTAATGTGTAATCCTAAAAGGATACATTCGATCGGTCAATCAATCAGCAGGAATACTTTCATTGCTTGACGAAGCGACATTGGATCTATTTGGCATAACAGCAATAAAGGCAAATAAGCAAGAACTTGCAGCATTAACTGGAGGTCTTGAGCCATTTGAAGCAATGAAATTTTTACATTTGAATGGGATAAAGTTCGTTATTTTTACCAGTCGTGCTACTATACACATGTTTTATAAGCAAACGCATTGGATAAAAGTAAATGGAAATAACTATAATTACGCAGATACTAATGATATATTGTCAGTAGCGTTTTGCTGTCCGTATATAAAAGAGAGATCCGTTATGGGCTATTTGTTTTGGGACCGGTTGCATGCGCCCAACCCTTGAAACAGACTCAACAGATTGAACAAGATTACTACTAAATCAAAAATTGAGCAAAGTGCATATTATTATTATTATTATTATTCAGCTTAAAGATAAATTGTATTTTTGTATACTTAGATTAAAATAATTAATCTTTGCAGTAGATAATGATGAAAATAGCCCTATCAGGATCAGACTCTAGAAACGGAGCGTTACTAATGCAAATGAAAAAGACTTTGGATTTATTGAATATTAATGCACAATTTATGAAGGAAACGGGCTATAAATTGGCAAAGGAAGTCGATTTAGTTCTAGTAGCGGGTGGAGATAGAGGTATTCTTGACTATTTTCACAGAGTTGTAACAGATTCTGCACCTGTTCTAGGTGTTTATGAATCCGATGCTACTGGGTTTCTGGCGCAGTTAGATGTCAAGGATCTAGAATCAGCAGTTTTGAGAATGAAGAGAAATGACTACGAGGTGGATGAAGTGTTTCGGTTAGCGGTTAGAGTAGATGGGAAGGAAGTTGAGCCAGTTCTAAACGACGTTGCAGTATTCCCAAGCAAGAGCGCAACATTAATGGAACATGTACTTAGGATAAATGATAAAGATGTATGGCATGATAATAGTGATGGCGTTATAATTTCTACTCCAACAGGATCTACGGCTTATTCAATGTCTGCTGGAGGCCCAATGGTGTTACAGAAATCTCCAGTATTCATCGTAGTATCTGTAAACTCAGTTGACAATACACGCAGGCCATTAGTAGTTCCTAATAATATCAATTTGGAAATTGCAAATATTATGAGTAGATATCACTGCGATGTAGTACTAGATGGCGGATGCAGATGGAGAATAAAAGAAGTACTTGATTGCTACAGACACGAATTTCCTGCTCGACTAGTCAGATTAATAGGCGATTCTTCTCCTATATCACTTATAGCAAAGAAGGTAAAATTAGCAAAAGATCTATTAAGTGTACCACCAAGTGCAAAATTAATTTTGAAAACGCTCGAGTACGAGGGTGCGTTGAGTCAAAAAGACCTTTCTGCTAGAACGATGCTTCCTGAAAGAACCGTAAGACTTTCGGTTAGTCATTTGCTGGATCTGGGATATGTGAAGAAGAAGACATCTATGCGTGATGCGCGACAGAAGATTTATGAGCTTAGGATTTAAAATCCGAAGATGAATAACGTGATGCTGCATTCGTAAACGCCTTGAATACCTGCTCCGGTTTGCCTGGCCTGCTATTGAACTCAGGGTGGTATTGCACAGCAAAGTAGAATCTGTGATTTGGAATCTCCATCATTTCAATTCGTCTGCCATAATCAGAATAACCAGATAATACCACACCGTGTTTTTCTATAATATCGCGGTACTTCTGATTAAATTCATATCTATGTCTATGTCTCCTATATATCAAATGGGGTTTGCCGTAAATTTTAGAGGCGCCAGTATTTGGGACAATTGTAATTTCGTGTTTACCCAGACGCATGGTTCCGCCCATATTATGCACAGACCTCTGTTCGGGCATGAAAATAACTACCGGATTTTTTGTATATGGGTCTATTTCAGTAGAACTTGCATCTTTGAGGTTACACACGTTTCGAGCGAATTCACTAATTGCTAACTGAAATCCAAAACAGATTCCCAAGTATGGGATATTTTCGTCTCTAGCAAAATTGACTACATTTATTATTCCTTCACTTCCCCTTTTTCCAAATCCACCAGGCACTAATATTCCATCAAATTTTCTGAGGTATACAAGATTATTATCTGCTGTTTTTCTTTTGCCTTTTCCATTGTCCTCGAATTCCTCTGAATCAATCCATTTAATGTCTAATCTTTTTCCAATTTGAGAGCTCGCATGCAAAAGAGCATGATATACGCTCACATAACTATCTGGAAGTGTCACATATTTTCCTACTATTGCAATTCTTACCGTGCCAGTGTAGATATAAAATGATTTTGTAATCGACTTCCAATTCGCCCATTTTAAGGGGCAGTTCGATAATGACAAATTTTTGGAAATAGCTTTGAGCATTCCTTGACTTTCTAAAATTTCCGGAACTTTGTAAATTGATGGCGCATCATGGCAAGATATGACACATTTTTCTTCCACACTTGCAAATAAAGAAATCTTATGCCTAGCACTAGAAGTGAGAGGGGTTTTACATCTTACGGCTAGAATATCAGGTTGAATTCCAATTCTTCTAAGCTCTTGGACACTATGTTGCGTTGGCTTTGTTTTTTGCTCACCCACTACATCCACAATAGGAGCGAGTGTAACATGAATAAACAGCGTATTGAGATGACCATCCTCCAGTTCCATTTGCCTTAATGCCTCCAAAAATGGCAAACTTTCAATATCTCCTATAGTCCCACCACATTCTACAACCATGACATCTATTGACTCATCATTGGCAATCTTCCTCAATCGTTTTTTTATAGCATCTGTAATATGTGGAATAATTTGAACACATTCCCCAAGGTACTTTCCTTCTCTCTCTGATTGAATTACATCTAAGTATATTCTACCGGTGGTAATGTTATGATCTTTTGTCATGGCATTATCCAGAAAGCGCTCATAATTACCAATATCCATATCGCATTCGCCTCCATCTTCAGTGACAAATACCTCACCATGTGCAATAGGATTCATAGTTCCAGCGTCATAATTCACATAAGGATCAATCTTAATACAAGAAACTTTCAAACCCAGTAACTGCAATAATTTAGCAGTGGAGGAGGTTATCACTCCCTTACCTAGTCCTGACATAACCCCTCCCGTGATAAAAATGAATTTTGGTTTGTTTCCTTTTATGATATTTGGTGACCGCACATTAGATTTTGTATGATGAGCTTTTTATTCGTTTTTTTGTAAAATCGAATTCAAATCTCTTTTGGTTACATATGATTTCCGGTACCAGTTACAAAGCATAACTTAATAAGAAAAAACATAATACTTATATTGATTCTAAAAACAAATGCAGGAGTCTAACAATGGAAACCATACTGATTCAGAGCGCTCGAAACCAAGAGGTAGAGTAGCCTTGGACATATGGCACAGAAGTATCTCAAGGGATGACGAAAAGAGGATCAATTTCAAAATAAGTGATACATATAAAGTAGACTTGGAGGAAGCTAAAGAAATTCATAGCAATTACCATTCAAATAGGATACTGTCATTCCTTCTCGATTGGGCAAAGAAGCATGGAATGACAGAATCAACATTTGTAACCATCCAGAGGGACCTAGATATCCATGACTTGGCTCATCAGGTTTCAATGGGAGAATTAATAGAGATAGCTGCAGCAGAACTCCTATACAAACAGTTATGTGGCAACTTTAAAATGGATAAGAACCACACAACGGAAGACAGATACATCAACTTTTACAGTTAGGGACTCTCAATTGAGAGTATCAACAAAAACTCATTTATCTGTTCTTTACGGAGAAATATTGTACTAAAAATTACACTTTCTTTTAGTGTATGAGCTTGTGGGGTCAGGTGTCAATTTGGCTTTTCTAGACATATTAGTCATATTAGTCAAAGTATATCAAT
>JBKPMK010000486.1:0-8004 GCA_046732115.1 Thermoproteota archaeon | reverse complement strand
CTCTGTTAGTTTTATTATTATGTCCTGGATAATATAGATTCTATCACGATATGACGTTGGCGAAAGTGACATGCGTTAATATACCAGCATATATGGTGCAATTAAGCTGTTAATATAATTAGGTGAACTATGTTAACCATGGTTTGTATTACAATATTTTTTATATTTAGTTAACATCCATATCAGTTAACATCAAATAGTAAAAGTTCGGTTTGAATTCTCTTCGCGCTGATATAGGATCGGTGTACGTATATGCATCTAACTTAAAGTTATCACGATAATGGTTTAAATTTGTTAACACAGAATATGAACGTCCATATTATGATGGATATATTAAAGCGCTAATGCGGGGTTATGAAACAAAGACAATAAATGAGAGAAACTAGGTTAAATTATTAAAAAACATTTGCTGTAGTTATTATTACTGCTAAAATCTAAGTATTGTTAGGCACAATTCTGTAGATACATCCATTGAAATAAGACAGTATGTACAAGAATCCATCAGGGCCAGTCTTTATATCGGTTATACCAGCAAAATCTCTTCCAAATGTTACTGTAGATATTTTGGCTTGGTCATCAGCCACAGGGTCAGATGCTAAAGCAGCTTCATTATTATCATAACCACCATTATAGTCAAACCTCAGACCCGTTCTGGCCTTGTTGAGTTCAAAATAGTATAAAATTCCGTTGTTGATATCTCCAACAAAGATATTGTTTGCATATCTGTTTCCGAGCTTTGATGATTTTAGGAATTCTATATCAGTAACGCCTATTGTAGTCAGCCAACTAAATGCAGGGTCAGAATAATGAGACCCCGGAAGGTTAACCAGATCTCTTACAGTTATATTACTTCTGGAAATAGGACCCATTACCTGCTGCCAACCACTATTAAAACCCGGCTTCACCAAATTAATTTCGTCATATGAAGATTCTCCGTTCTCTGTGTCCCATAAATTGCCTGTAATGGGATCAAATGTTAGTCCAAAACTATTTCTAATTCCATATGCGTAATACTTGCTGAGTATTTTGTTGGTAGTAGAATTATTATCTGAACTTGAAATGGGATTTTTAGGAGCTGGTAATCCATTATTTGGATCTATTCTGAATATGACAGAGGTATCGTGCGGACCTCTTCCATGCTTGTCATTTTGAAGTATGCTGTCACCAGCATTAACATTTCCTATTACCGCATAAAGGTAATGATCAGGACCAATTGCTAATTTTCCACCATTGTGGTTTGGTCCTGGAAGAGCTGAAACATCCAATATCATCTTCGGATGTAAAAGTAGATGTTTCTTGTTATCCCAATCATATCTATAAATTCTATTTCTTAATTGTTCTTTCCCTCCGTTGGATTCAGTAAGGTAGAGGAAAACTTTTGTTGCTTTTGCTGCTCTTGTATTTGGTGTAGGTGAATTTTTTCCCACTGCTGCTATTATGCTTTTATTGAAAAAACTATTGTCTTCTTTTAATATTGCAATTCCTAATAGTCCACGTTCGCTTGCATTATCTACAGGTTCTGTCAATACTGGTGTCTTCTGTAATATTCCATCAGAAACTAGACGAATATATCCATTCTTTTCCAAAACTATAAGATTCTTTGAGTCTATAAAGGCCATGCTTGTCGGCGATGATAACAGATGTAGAGCAACAAAATCTTCTATCTTCAAAGTGTCCTTTTGTGGACCTGTAAGAAACGGTCGCACTGCTGTAGTGTCAGTATTTTGCTGTTGACCTGTTAATAAGTTATAAATAGTATTAAAAAAATGCTGATGATTATTATAATAATAATTTGTAATTGCTGTACCTGCAATTGCTATTGACAAAATTGTTACAAATAACTTGCTTTTTGTTCGAATGGTGCTTTGACTTTCTGTCCTACCCAATTCAATAATCCTCTTGCATCGGACACGTCCGACCTGTGTGAGTATTAACTTTTTCGGAACTTAGTTACATGGATGGTTGGTCAATAAATTTAAATGCAAATACAAGTTGATAATAATATCATTATTATTTTCCTTCAAGTGGTAAACATTTCTGTACATAGAACTTTCCTTCTCCATCTAACGCTGCTCTTGTCATATCCAATAGAAATGGATCGTTACTATACAGTCTACCAGCATTCAAAAGTTCTTTAAATATGCTCAATTGTGTATTCAACTTATGACATTTTACATAAATAGAATCTAGTGCTTGAATTGGCTCCATAAGACTTCTATCTCGTAAATAAGGGGTATTACATTCTACACAGTGACCTTTTGCAGTCTGCTGTGATCGAAGCGTGTCAATACCCTTAATGTCTGATGACGAAAACTGCAAGTCAAATGCATGAGCTGCAACTGGTTTACTTACTAGTATGGTTAGAGATAGGACTATTGCTGTTAGTATTATAAGATTTGACAGCAATGCTGAGTACTATTCAAGGGTATTTAAGAGTTCGTTGGTACACCAACACAATATTTCTAAAGTTAAAAGTTTAATCATCACTACGCCAGCAGCTTTATCCAGTAAGTGAAATAAGCCCTTAGTCAGCAGGTGTATAGAAAAGGGCAGATAAGCAGAAGATTCAACGTATACATATCATACTATAGCTGTTTGGACACAGCACAGCACCCTGGCATAGCTTCTGCTTCTTCTCTCTTGACCTGGTACTTCGCATTTGCAAAGTTGTTAAAACCAATACTAAGTGCCTTTTTTTACAATAGTATATAGATAGACCTTGTCACAACACGTTGAACATATGATACCACAAAGTCCAAATCCATATCCTTTCATATATAGAATGAAGTGAAATGTGCCAGTTGTGGATCAGAGATGTTATCAGACAAAGAACTGGGAACGACAATAATTTACCAATTATCCAAAATATTTTATTCTTCATTGACAGATCTTCTGTATTTCATATTTACATTCTACAGCCTTTGTAAAATTAAGCTGCTTCGTAACTTTCTTCTTATCTAACGTTATTTTAGCTAGTAACATCTAGGATGCCATAAGAAAAGGGTTGACCACAGATTACTTATGATGCACGAATTTGAGTGCTTATTATGTGTAACGCTCTGACCACTGAAAACATTTACTATTTTGTTACTGTAAGTACTCTAATGTACAAGATCTTCTAATAGAGCTTTGTAAGTCCCTTTTAGAGAGATTGTAAGATTGTTTTGTTGACGATGTTCATATGTGGTGGCGTACCACCAAAGAACTATTTGGAAACATATATTGAAAGTTCTCCTATGTTCTCAATATATTTTCGCTACTATCTCATGAATCATTGAAAACACCTAGTTTCGCATGTGGAGAAAGCAATTGGATGAACCACTATCAGCAAAGCTCGAAACTTCCGAGCCCGCATTAATACAGGTTCATATAAAGCTGCGTAGTAACACAATATAATTTTCTCATTTCCAAATTGATAGACGAAACCAAGAAGTTGGCCAGTTTAAGATCGACTGAGATAGATTTTGTTTCAAATGAACTTTGCTTTAATATTTCACGTGTGTTTATTATACTATAAGAAACGACTAGGTGCTTAATCTATTAACGAAGTTAACCAATATTTTTTAATTACACACAATTATTGTGATATCATGCAAAATACCGAAACAATAAGTACACATCATACGGCCACTCTTGATAATCATGATATTCTGGATGTCACTCTTGATAAGAAAAAGCAACAACAACCATGCGTACAAGACCGTATTAAATTAATCCACATAGACGATGAATATAGTGGATTAACACAAGGCATTTGTGGAACTATAATTGGTATTTATGCCGCAAATGAAATATGTAAATCTGTTAATAGGCCTGAATCGATTATTTGGGTTAAGTGGGATAGTGGTATTGAGCTTGGATTAATAGAAGGAATAGATAAATACGAAATCATTGTGTCAGATGTCACCACTACTAACAATATTGGCCAGGCAACAGCACAACAAACAGTTAATTCTTATTGATAAAAATGGACAACCTACTTGATTTTACCACAAGAGGTAATGGTGTATCCAAGAAGCAAACCAAATTGAAGAATTCGACTGGTTATTTCGTTTCGATTATGGTTGTGATCTCTATCACCTTTAGTTTGGTAATATCTTTGCCAATTTATATTGCGCATGGTCAGCAGCAACAACAGCAGTCTTCTTCTAGCACTGGTAATAGTGGTAAAGTAGTAATACTAACATTTGGTGATACATTAAAAAGTCAAATCACAAGAGCAAAACCGATACTGGACAAATACGGATTTAAAGCTAGTTTTTTTTATTACATGTGGCTGGACAGGATTACAAACCTATAGAACTCCCAGGTTGGCATGGCAAGATATATCATTATTACAAAAGGATGGTCAAGACATAGAATCTAAAACAATGACGCATAGAGACCTCTCAAAGTTGTCTGCTGCAGATTTGAACTTTGAAGTAGCAGGGTCAAAGAAATGTTTATCTGATTATGGAATAAACTCAACTATATTCACTACTCCGCATGGTAATAGCTGGGATAACCCTGCTGTAATAAACGAAGTCTCAAAATATTATAATCTTGCTGATAATGGGTTTGCTCCTTTGATGTTTTTACATTGTGATGGCTACAAAAACCAATCCAGTCAGACTGATTGTAGAACATATTATGACAATGGTACATTGACCTTTGCAAATAGATATTCAATTAGAGAATGGAGCCATAATGCTGTAGACAGAAAGTATAATTATAATGATGCTTCGATATTTCAAAGATTTGTACAAGAGGTAAATAGCCAGCAGGTATATAATAAAAATGGTGCAATAGATGCAATTCCCATAATTGCATATCATGATATAGATGAGGAGAAGGCAATTGATAGTACCGACACTAATTTATTTGATCAAGAAATGAAATATTTGCACGATAATGGATTTAGAGTTATACCGATATCTGATATAGGATATAATGAAAATACCAAGTATATGTATATAAAGTAAATTAAAAATAAGTCTAGCCTAGGAAGTCTTCTCATCACTATATCCTCTATTATATCCGTTACAGTATTCTGTGCTACCTGTACATCGATGTTCATCTACATCCATATCATCCCTGGTTTTAAAATCCCTATGAGCTTGAACTGCTCCATCATAATATCCAGTACAGTATTCTTTTCAATATATTCTAATTAGAGTATACTCGCAACTTGCAATTAAAGGCTTTTAAAAACTTTGAAGCCACAAAACTAGTAAAATTAAGCAGTACTGATGATTTTGCATTCCTTGAAGCAAGTATGGATCCAAAATATCCTAATTGAATGGAACAATTGCAGTTACCAAGCAATTGCCCACCACTGTCGTCTTCTTCTTCTAACTCAAATAATATCGACACCGTAGCAGCATTTATGGTTCCTCTAAATCTACAGGATAAACTGATTTCAGAATTCTAAAGCAAAGGGTTTGGAATAGATAGTACTGGTTGTATAGTAAGCATTACTGCTGATGCCGTTTCAAACACGGTTAACTTTGTTATCTAACATTAATAATCCATAACCGGAGTAACACACTCTGAATCAATAAAGAAGTTGTAGCAGCAATATATGACTTGTAAAGGTATATGTATACGTCATAAAGTTTCTGGTCGTTACATTAATGGACATAAACGTTGTCAACAATGTAATATATTCATAAAATGGGAAGGATTACATTGTCCTTGCTGTGGGTGTCAGCTAAGAACAGGACCAAGACATTTCAGATACAAGGCAAAGTTAAGAGAACAAAAACAAGTAGAAGTACAAGTGTTATATTACCCTCAGCCGATGCCTGAAGGAAAAAGAGAAAATATAAATAAAAAATTCTAGCTTTCCTAATTTATTTGCTATACATGTTTACAACACAGGACCATAGGGCTATTTATTACAATATTTGTCTTAGCTATACTCAATTCGCCATTCTTCTGAGCATCAATTATTTCAGCAGATTTCAATATTCTTGGAGTAACATTAGCATTCCATTTTGCATAATTTAGCTGACTTAGTGGACTATATCCTTTTCTCCAGGTAATGCACTGCTAACACCAATATGCATCGTCCCAATAGCCATTGTAGCCCAGTTAGCAGTTAGTTGAGAACCATATAGAGATAGAGTTAGTAATACTTGGTATGTCTCAATAATATTATGATATATAACTTACGAACGAAATAGAAATGTTATAATTAAGCAAAAAGCTATCATATTTTAATATGAATACTCGCTAACTGATCCACCGGGTAAACCGTAAATTTATAAGCATATTTTGAACAAATATCTGGAAGAATCTTCTACATGCCCTAAAATCAGACTAAATCTTTCTAGTAGATAATATGCTAAACTTGTTGAAATAAAGAATAATTATCTCGATATGCTAGTTTCCTGCTTTTCCATTCTTAGCAAGAAGGCTGGATCTTTTACCATTTAAGACCAGGTTCATGAGATTTACCGCACGTTGCGAATTTAAGAATATTTCAACTAACAATGCAATAATAAGAACATCCATCAAATAATTGGCAATAACGGCAACTGATAGTGGTTGATTCTGATTAAATCTACAAGTTATAAATTGCTGTTAACAGTATTCTACTAAAATAGGTCCTACAATAAATAGATCAGCATTATAGAAACTAGATAACTGGAAGTCTCGATGGGTATTACAAGAGATTAATCGAAAAGCGTTCAAATAGATAATACAAGGCATACCACATTTCCAAATAGATCGAAGTAGAGAAGTAAAATACAAAGAATATTCAAAATTGCACATGGCTATTATTTGTAGTAGTAGGATACTTTTAATATAATACGCTTGATGATTTTATCATATCAGCAAAATGTCTGAAAGTGCCATATTTCGAGATAGATCAAAGTTATCGCCACGATACATACCGGCTGATCTTCCGCACAGGGAGAGGCAGATTGAGCAAATCCATTATGTATTTCGTGACGCCTATTTGGCTCCAGATAGGTTTCCGCTAGCTGTACTGCAGATTATTGGTCCAGCAGGCATAGGCAAGACATCTACTGTTCTGAAATTTTCTAAATTACTAGAGCAGGATTTTGTTAAGAATAGACTAGCGATAAAGATTGCTTATGTAAATTTAAAACTGCAAGGAGGAAATAAATATGCAATTTATAGACTATTATTAGAGCGAATCGCTCCTGAGCTACCCGCACAGGGTCTGAGTGCTGAAGAAATGTTGAGGTACTTGTTACGTTACTTACATGAAAATCGGATACACGCACTAATTATTCTTGATGAAATCGATTATCTCATCAAGTCTACGAAGGATAGCAGCATTATATATGACCTTACACGGCTTAACGAATTTGATCCCGATAAACCATGCAATGTAAAAGGAGTGATATTTATTGCAAGGAGTACAGAGTTCTACAATAGGCTTGACCAAGCAGAGCTAAGCACTTTAGGCAGAGTTCCGATCGAGTTCCCAATGTATTTAATTAAACAAATCAGTGATATATTAGTAAGCAGATGTGCAGAAGCATTCAACCCAAAAGCTATTGGATCAGACATCATAGATGAAACATCCAAAATTACTATCTCTCCGGATGTCAACGGTGATGTAAGATATGCTCTGGATCTTCTCCTGTATGCGGGAAATCTTGCGGAATCGCAGGGAACAGGCAGAATAAATCTAGACCAAATTCGAAAGGTACATGGTCAGATTAATCCGTCTATAACAACTGAAGAAGTTGAAGGACTATCAAAAAGTCAGATATTTACCCTAATGGCACTGGTTAGAGCGTTACGGATCAAGAAAAAGCAATATGTTGAACTCAAAGAAATTCGTCTACGTATGTCAGAATTAAGTGAAGAATTTAAATTAAAGAAATTAGATCTAGAAGATAGCCTTCATGATTTACAATTAAGAAAAATGATCGAGATTAGATCATTAAAAGAAATCGGAATACATGGAGCATCTTTGCAAGAGCTTGAACCGATCCTTCAAAAGCAGATCAAACGCAATTCCAATTAAAGATGATAGATGATAGA
>JBKPMK010000485.1:0-7748 GCA_046732115.1 Thermoproteota archaeon | reverse complement strand
TGGATTACTCTCTTCAATGGAATTTAATAATTGGTTGAACCTATTCTGGTTACCATTTATCATATTTCTTAGGATTAGAATTGTAAATTTTTTACCAATGATTTTGAAAGTGTTATTAATTGGACAGCATTTCATTTCTATATTGCTAGATGGGTTCATTATCTGCGTAGTATTACTAGCCCGATTGTTGTTATCAGTAACGGACAGGTTGACTTTCATGATTAATACAAATATTCCATCATATATAATTGCCTTTGTATACTAAAGTGAAGATAGTTTTGCACAAGAGATTTGCATACTAGAATCTTTGCGCCACAACCATACCAAGAAAGATAACCGTTATCATACCCAATTAATATATGGATGGGACCTCGCAAAAGAACTTTAATTTATCACTGGTTGCCAAATTGAGAAAATTATATTTACTTGCTCTTTTCAGAGAAAATGATCCTTTCAATCAAGGCAACTTCTTGCTTTTATTGGTTGATTGTAATTAATTATGAATTATTAATAATAATAATATTTCAGATGACATACTTTTGCATATCCAGATTTGCGTTTATAAAATCGGTATCCCATAAACAAAAATAAATTGCATGCGGCAATATCTCATAGTATGCATTACACTTCATGCCGCATAACAATTTAAGAAAGTAAAATTAACTATTCAATAGGGTATTTTGATAAAATCTTCTTGTGATGGGGACAGTGCTGTAATAATAGTTGCTAGCCCAAAATTTTCTCATTTAAAAAATTATACACAATTAGATTCTTGGTACAGCCAACTTTGAAATTTTGGAGCCAAAATGAACAACACTAAAAAAAGGAGAATACTTTCCATCACACACGGACAGGATGTTGATGGTCTGTTTTGTGGCGCAATTCTGAAGAATGCATTTCCGGATACATTAGTCTTCCTTACAAATTACGGATATGAGAATATGCGAAGAGCAGCTGATATCATAAAATTTAATGTTATTAGGTCCAATAAAAGCGGTACAATTGTATTTTCCGATTTAAATGTTAATAGTCATGTAGATGTTGAGCCAATAGAAGAAGCTGCCATTCAATTAAAAAGCTATGAGTGGACTTTGGTTTGGATAGACCATCATACTTGGCATGAAGAAATAAAGAGAAGAGTAGAATCATTTGCTACCCTTATACTATCTAAAGATAAAGAGCAAAAATGTGCTTCTGAGCTTGTACTCGAAAACTTTGATTTGAAGAAAAGAACTGCGTGCGAAAGAATGGCAAAGTTTGCACATGTTATTGATTTTAAATTACCTCAAGTTCATACCTTGCCACCACTTCCAGAGATCATTACCTTTTATCGTAGCCTACCTGATAGTCATAGGAAACTGCATATGATAGTAGAGAAGGCATCAAAAGGCATATTTTGGGATGAAGATTTACAACAAGAGTACGAGACTCGATATATTCCCCTCAGGGAAGCCGCAATGTCCTCAGCAATGAAATCTCTTTCCATTCATGAAATTAGTGGCTTAACTATTGCCATAACTGAATCTCCAAGAATACTATCTAAGAGCTTGTTAAGCGAAAGAATATTTGAAGAAAAACCAAATGTAATAATTGCGGTTTTATATTCCCCAGATGGGAGAGTAAGTATTAGAAGAAAAGCTAATACAGATATAAAATGTGACAGAATTGCTCATAGATTGAATGGTGGAGGTCACAGCTATGCTGCAGCTGGAATTATAAAGGATGATGTAGAGCAACTTCTTACAACGTCAAAAGTAGTAAAAGAATTACAAAACATTCTAAAAGATTCACAATTAAATATAAACTAATAATATTAAAACCTCAATATTTTTGATGTTAACATAACAATAAAAGTCATAGCAATAATAAAAATGAAAGACATGGTTCAGATATATAAAAACAATTAATGACCAGGATTGTAATTCGTTGGGAGATCTAGATATATTTACGACAGTTGCAGCTTGAAGAACTAATAGTGTAAGCAACATTTCATGTGTTGAATCAATTTTTATATCTCAGCATATCTATTGACAAAATCAGTATGACGGTATGTGGCTGCCGATGTATAAAATGTAAGAGCCAACAGCTTGATAGCTTCAAGTTCGTTGCCAGTGATGGTTTTGATGACATGCACCATACATGTTTATCATGTGACACGCATTTTAGTCATGTCGATGGGGAAACATATAACACATGCCAAATATGCAACTATTTTAGGCAGATATGAACTGATATCAGGTAAGTAAATAAGCAAACAAGCAAGTATAGTATATTCC
The DNA here is from genome assembly GCA_046732115.1 of Thermoproteota archaeon. GTDB lineage: Archaea > Thermoproteota > Nitrososphaeria > Nitrososphaerales > Nitrososphaeraceae > JAFAQB01. The sequence goes on along the minus strand of JBKPMK010000485.1, from coordinate 5,472 downwards.
AACGCGCCTAACTCATCTAAATGGCCCTCAAGGTGAAAAAGTAAAATCTTATATGGAATATGTCATAATATCTGCATGTTATTATGATTGACCGGCCGGCCTGGAATTGGAGCAATTTGGAAATAGGTTCATAAATGATGAGAGCTATATAGTTCAACGATGGATAGTACTCTAAAACCAATAATCAAACTGCAATTGCTATTTATTGGAGCCAGTCTTGGAATTAGTATATTATTAACATATTTGTTTGGATTTATAGTTGGAATAGCTTTGAATATCCTAATCTTCATCGGAATTATATTCTATATCAGGAGAAGACAGATGAAGGCACTAAGGACTTTTGGATTTAGCGATGAACAGGTAGGTCGAGGATATACAAACTCAGCCGTAAAACTGAAGTATGTGTGCTTATCATGCAGTGCTGAGTTCAATGGTTCAAAATGCCGTAAATGTGGTTCGAGGATGAAAAAGCCGGTCTTTTAATTTGGCTCATTTTACATGATAAATTTGTTTAAAGAATCTCGTCTGTATAGGATTTAGACCGCGTAATGATGAGAAATTGGCACTCAATAACTGAAATGGAGTAGCAGTACAAGAATTCAAATAATCCACACTATTGCATAGCAAATGTTACAAGATATGACTTTTAAGTTGTGCTACATAACTGAAATGAGATCATCAAACGACTAAAACTTCAATTAGTTAAATTGCATATTCTTTGAATGATGGCAATCACAATATAATGATCCTGTTTTTTACTAGTCCCATTGGCCTGGGTCATGCTAGCAGAGATATGGCAATTGCTGAAAAACTGAAAAAACTAAAATCAGCCCACAATGAAATTCTTTTCGTCAGTGGAGCAGGAGCTTTCAACTTGATCTATAATAACTCCTATTCTGCATTTAATCTTTACAAGCCTATAAATTTTTATCTTCATTCAGGTGAGCTTAAGAAACCTTTCACATGGCTAATAAAATATCTTTTATATTATAAAAGATGTAAAACTGCGGCAGAAGAGTTTCTTGTCGAACATGATCATCTGATAGTGAGTGATGAGGATTTCGCTTCCATTGCCATCGGTGAGAAGATGAATCGAAAGCGTATTTTAATTACAGATATAACAGAAACTCGCTTCACAAACGGGATTGTATCAGTTCTTGAAACAAGATTGAATAAAATAATGCAAAGGATGATAGACAAATGTACTCATGTCATTATCCCAGATTATGGCAATAATAGTGATAACCTTGTATATGTAGGGCCGATAGTTCGAGAGGTGAGTGCTGATCGGAATACACTACGTAAGAAATTCGGCTTTAATAAAAAGACAATTATACTTAGCAGTGGTAGTACTGACGCAGGAATACACCTTGTCACAAGATCGCTGGAAGCATACAGAAGACTCAAAACAAAGATGGATATTGATCTTGTGCTTGTGGGAGCACCAGTAGAAAAGTTGACCTATTCCTCTGACTTTCGTAATGTAGGCCTTGTAAATAACTTACATGAATATATTTATGCATCAGATCTTGTAATTTCTCTTGCAGGACGCTCAACCATGGATGAATCAATTGTGTATGGCATACCTGGAATTTTTATTCCTATAAAAAACCACTTTGAACAGGAGGATTGTGCAAAGCGGCTAGGATATAAATATGAAGATCTTTTTAAGATTGAACGTCTTATCGAAGAGAAATTAGATTCACCAGGTAGAGGAATAACACAAGCAAATGGTGCCGAAAAAGCTGCTAAATTGATTTTACAATCGCTTTGACCCGAATTGTATGACTCAAACCAGTGAATAATACACTGTTTATTTATTCAAAACTGAAGATGTATAGATGTTATAAAGTGTTTTAATACCTCAAGATCAGTCTAATTTAAAAAAACATAAAAAAAGAACATAAAAATATCACATGTTCTAAAGTTAGGTTGAGCTCATGTCTTTATGGTTTAGTTCTCAAGCATCCAAATAATGATGATCATCATAGCCTCAATTTTTAGTTTAATGATTCACAAGGCCAAGATTCAGTTAGTTATGAAGGTTATTATATCTAGAAATCTAGCTATATACACTATTGGATAGCAAATCAGAGAGTTGTACTCAAAGTGAGCATGGTTTATGTAATGGAATCGAAATAGTATCAGTAACTAACGGTTCAAAAGCAACCAAAGTTTGTAGTTGTCATTGTCATAATAATATGTATAATCTAATTAAGAACACAATAGCTGTAGCTAAGCAAAATAATGGTTTGTACAATGGCAGTTGAGATAGCCTTTAAAATTAATGTATAAACATACCTATAGATGAGAAACAGCATTGCACAAACATTGCAATTGTAATCAAAGTTACATTAGCTATTCCGTATCTTAGCAATAGATATTAAAAACACATAATGAAATCATGTGTCTAGTTTGTTCGGTTTGCCCATGTAATCACTGTAAATGTACTTACTGCTGAGCCTATCATCCCAGCTATTACTGCTCCAATCACTGATTGATTTACGAACGTTGGCATGAATTCTTTAAACCATGCTGCAATACTTGGCAAGGATAGATATCCTATAAATCCTATTCCAAATCCAACTATCCAAAAGGCGAAAACAGCAATTCCCCTAGACAAATGGCCCTCCCCTTATATCGCATACCATGTCAGCAAGTCCTATGGAATTTTTAATTACCTTGTATAACTGTTCCATCAGTTTGGATATTGGGATTTGATAATAAACATGATTGTCAAATATTATAAATACAACATAGATCATAATTGGATTTCTGTGTAGACTGATTCTTGTCCCGCTTGGTAAAATTGCCTCAATATTGTTATCAAAGAAAGACATACGTTTTGCAGAGCATCAATGAAGCTGTATAATTTAATTTAGTAAAATTTATACAACGATAATATTGAGCCATACAAAGTATTACTAACTATTTAGAGGTGTCAACTAACTATTAAGACAGCTACAATTACTATTGTATTACAAAAGATAAGACTAGCCTCTTACTGTAGAACAGAGCATTAAGAAATCGTGACAAAATGCTATAGCACGAATATCAGACCAAGTTATGGAGCAGACATACGTGTCATAATGAACTTTTTGCATAGACTATTTTATTTTGGTTATTTTAGTCACATTTGTAGCATATAGAAAATCTCATTCGTATACTAGTACTTGTCTCCGAAAATCGTTAATATCACGAAATTACTTTGTACATAGCCAACTTCTTCATACGGTTGAGGGATTATACTAGCGGCGGGCTGGTCTTTTGGTACCGCCGCTTATTAATTCCGATGTCGTATCATATAGTAAATCAATCGTATTGACATCAAATCCTCCCAGTTTCTATGTCTCTAGCCCTCTGTTCCCGTATTTCTTTATACCATCTCTTTCTTCTTCCTTTCTTAATATTGCTGAAAGCTGTTCTATTAAAACCAAAATATCCTAGAACTGTTTCTGCGGCGTCAAGTATCATTTCTCTGTACTTTTCCTTATCGTACTGAGGAAGAGAAGCAATGTTCTCTATTGGTGTAACTCTGCAAAGAGGATTGTTGTGCTTTGAATCTGTGTAGATGTATTGGATTGTCTCGCCTTTCAAAGGATATCTCCTGGATTGGATAGCTGCAGATACATGTGGAAATAAGCTTCTGTATTTTTGTATATCCTGTCTTAGTAACTTGGAGATTACAAGGTCTTTACCATCAAGGCCTTCACCAGTCATTATGGTATCGATAGATTGAGTGACAAGTAAAAGAGCATTTTCATATCCTTTTAATAGTATTTCAGAAGAATTTTTGCAATCAAACAGTGCGTACAGAAGCTGAGTCTGAAATCGTTTTATAAAAGCGGGGATATCATGTCTTCTTATCTCTATTCCTCTAACTACTATCTCATTATCAAAAGTGATTCCAAAGTAGTGCTTCAATACCTCTATCTTTTCGTCAGCTTCTAATGGTAGTAAAACCAGAAACTTGTAATGATAATCAACAGAAATGCAAAGTCCAGTTTCTTTTGATAACAAGTTAGCAATTCATTGCCTTATACTGATATGAAGACGAGTCATCTATATCATGTGTGTAAAGCTATCTATCCTGTATCTCTAGGCGTATGTGCATTTATTATATGGCGTTTTACTTCTTGAAGTGTTTCGAAGCGGCGGCCACAATAGCTGCATGGAAATCTTAGTCGTTTTGCTTCCTCTGGTGACATGTTAATTTTTCTTTATATATAATCTTTAATAGATATATACTCCGTCCCTCAAAAATATTCTGGAATTTCTAGTTATGTTTAAAAGCTCAAAATAATTTGGATATTCTCATGACTATAACTGTCAGCGATATGATGAGCAAAACCCTAGAAACCGTCCAAGAAATGGCTTCTGTTCAAGAAGCAGCGAAGAAGATGAAGGAAAAGGGCGTAAGTTCATTGGTAGCAGTTGATGCCGATGGTAAACCACAGGGTTTAATTACTGAACGGGATTTAGTAAGAAAAGTATGTGTTAATGACAAACCTGTTAGTGCTGTGACAAATAAAGAGATAATGTCTTCCTCTCCTCTTATTACTATCAAGGCCAGCTCATCAGCATCAAAAGCTGCTGACATGATGTTACAATACAATGTAAGACATTTACTTATTATTGATAATGCAGATAAACCTCTTGGTATAATTACACCACTAGATTTTACCAGATATCAAAAACATGTAGCTGACGAGGACAAAGAAGCAATTCAAAAGGCATTACAAACATATATGGTGTCAGAAGCTGGTGTATCTTCTAGCTCTTCAGTACATTTTGAGGATGGACTTGAATCAAGTTAATAGGCATTCATAGAATAATGACTTCTTTCTCCTTCCTTCTGCTCAGTTTTGCATATTTACAAGCTTGATGCAGTTACAACATTTTGAATAATATTTGTACTACATGCTTTATGATATTATTTTATTGACTTACTGACAAAAGGAATTCTGTATTTCTACAATCTACATGTACTTTATCATCAGTAATATGTCCACAATGAGTACATTCAAAGTTTACCGGTTGGGTGCAAAGTCCACATATTATTTTGACATGCAATTTTTCTGAACCGCATGACCTGCAAATAGTCTCAGTCACGTCCTTACAAAATAATGCCTTTTATGTTCACCTATTATAGTACTTATATTGTATTTTTTGGTGGCTTGCAGCGATTATACACCTTATTTTATAATGAATCTAGAATCTTAAAAAATCATTTCTATTGCTTCACTTGTTATGCGAATTAAAATACGATTCGACGCTATAGTGTATTCTGATTTCAAATGCTATTAACTTAACCTTGCCTATAAAATAGAAATTGTATATTTTTTAGTGCTTTATTTCCAATATGCAGCTTCTTTTGCTGCACCTATTGTGTTTCTCTTTGAACAAGGATTTATTAGCTAGTCTAATTGTCATTTTTTGCATTCAATGCGGTTATGGTTGGTATCTAATAAT
>JBKPMK010000484.1:0-4087 GCA_046732115.1 Thermoproteota archaeon | reverse complement strand
CGCTGGTTGGACTCCAAATAGCAATATGGCTCAAAAATATATACACTATTTTGGAAATGAGTCTTCAGAATCGTTACTTGAAGCATATGGCATAGTTACAAAGAATAACGTTCCTATAGATACCTTAAATCCCAAAATGTGTCCTAACTGTAATGAAGGTAATACTGAAGACGCTAAATTCTGTAGTAAATGCAAAATGTTGATGAGCTTTGATGGCTACCAAGAAGTACGTCAAGAACAGCAAGAGAAAGATAAAGACCTGCAATCAGTCAAAGAACGTATGGCTAGCATAGAAAATGTTCTTGTTGCAATTCAACCATTGCTTCAATATAAAGCCAGAAATGCTGACCAAACTGCAGCTAGTAGGAATGAATAAAGAATAGACGTTCTGAATTAAGAATACTATGTCTTTTTATCTTTCAAAGATTCATTTTTCGAAGGTTCAATGATTTCAATAGGTTTTTCGTCGTCAGATTCAGGATTAAACTGAGCTAAAGATAGTGTGTACTGTATATAGGTTGTGGGAGATTTTCCTTTTTGTATATCCAATGAATCTTTGAACTCTTTTGTTAATGAATAATGAGTAGTGAGATTTTCTTCTATCTTTCTATGCAGCACTCCTTTGTAAACGAATGATATGTACTGCGATTTTATTCCAGATAGCATGTACAGGTAGTTAGTGAATGTTGCAGAAGAGGGTTCCTCTCCTTTGCAGCGAAAATTAACTTCCTCCTCAAGTTGTTTATAGCTTAAAGAGTAAGGATAATTCTCCTCTAGTATCTCTATTATTGCGATAGCTATTTGGAATCTTGGTTTACGTCCTAACATTTTTAAAGTAACTTTAGTTTTATTTTAAGTTGTATTTTAATAAGCCTGTTAATGTTAAGACAATTAGCAAGCCAGAAAATTGTAATGAGTATATGCTTGCCCAGAAGCCTTAAAGAAGCAATAGACAAGAAACGTGGAGACATTCCACGTAGCAAATACATTTCCAGGATTCTTGAACGACAACTTGTACATGAGAATGAGGGTGAACCAATAGAATATGTCTAGGCCTCATACGTCTAATGTATCTAAAGGTTCGTGTCCGCCAATATGCTACAGTATTGGCTGTGGCAATCCTGCAACTACAACTGTGAAAATACCATTAAACCAAGCTGTGTCTTGTCTGATATATGTCTGTGACAGCTGCTTATCAAGGTATTCAATTGCAAATGATATTCATGAGAGTGATAGGCTATGCCATCTGCAACACAATAAGGAGCAAAAACAATGACCACCTTGGATTTTGCCAACAGTGTACCAGTTCAAATAGGAGGAAGTGTCCCAACTGGTGAAGTAGGACATATAGTAGGATGTAATCGTATTTCGAAGCACAGCATCGAAGACTTAGCTGTTGAAAAATACAAATCATGTGGTCTTGGTATCACATTTGAGGATATACAAGAGCGATTTTGTGTCACAAAACCACGAGCCCAGCGCTGCTTAAAGTCATGAAGAGAACATCGGTAGAAGGCATGTAAAGTATACTTTGTCTCCAAATGGTACCATTGAGATTGCTGTTATAAGTAGCGATACTCCATTTAGGATTGAAACTTATGACGACGAATTGTCTATCTTTTCTTTCTTAGGTCAAGTTAGAGATAGATTTCTCTACTTAGTTCGTGACCCAAAAGAGCGGCATGTGCCACATGTGATGCAGTGGATTTTAAAAGCATGTGATTGGAATAGGGATGTTAAGGTAACCGATACTTGTCAGATTACACTACCTGACATTCAATTAAAAACTGCAGCCAAAGTATTCAGATTGTACATCAAATCTTTGCAAGATAAAGCAGCAGTATGTCGGGTTGAAGAGTCAGTCACACTTGACCTCTTATTGCCAGAGGCTTTGGACAATATAAGATATCCCTACAAATCGATTGAAAACACGTTAACTAAAATATTAGAGATTGTAGAGAGAAATGAAAAATATTCTGCAGATAATAATATAGCAGCAAGGACAGCAGGCAAGGATGTTGCTGGGGTTAGTAAATAATGAAAAATACCGACCATCAACAACCCCCAGGCAACGATAACTTCACACAAGCTAGGGGGTCTAAAACCAAACAATCTAGATTGAAGAATTTGCTACCCCCCTCCTCTTTAGCAAGTGCTAATGCAGACGAAACAGTATTCTCAAGTCAAAAAAGCCAGTTTGCAGAGTATACTACCTGGAAAGGGATTGAGAATAAAACAGGCATTGAAAAGGAAGATGCAGTTAGTTTCTTAGTCAAGGAATTGCTAGATAATGCTTTAGATTATTTAGAAACTAGTACCAGAACCCCTACTAACCCAACACTGCAGCCAGAAATTCATGTCGTCATTGAAAAGGTACAGGGAAATTATATGAGAATAATAGTCTGCAACTCAAGCGATAACATTAGCGGAGCTTTTTCCAGCCATACGCTAGAGTCAATCTTCGACTTTAATAGGTATCATAGCAGCAAGCGCAACCAATTCAAAATAACAAAAGGTGCGCTAGGTGATGCATTAAAGGAGGTACTATGTATTCCTAATATTTTAGCGCATGAAGCTGAAATAGCAAATTGGAATTATCCTCTGTATATCATATCACAACAAAAGCTATATCAGATTCAATTAATTACAGATAGGATTAACCAACTCATTAGTTCCAAAATAAAGGAAACGGATATTGATTTTGAAATAGCTGCTACGGAGATACAGCATTACCACCCAGGTTGTACACAGGTTATAGTGACTGTTCCCATAATCAAAGATGATAACGCTTATGCAAAATTGTACCGCTTTGTGTCAGACTATGCAATGTTTGCCACTCACATTAAACTGACGTTTGAATATAAAAACAATGAGATGTATATCAAATTTCCTCAACTCCAACAAATTAATTCGAAATGGAAGAATTACACCAGCATTTATTATTACAGTCGAAATCAGTTCCACGAATTCATTTTAGGACTAGATAACAACGATTTGGTTGTTTATGATGTCCTATACAGAACATTTAGAGAAGCTAGTAACATGCCCCGGTCTCAAACCACCCAGATGACTGTAGGCCAGTTAAAACACTCTACTGATAATATAGATAGTTTATATGATGAGCTGCGAAACAGCATGAGTCCACCTGCAACTCTTGCACTACCTTTCGATACTACCAAAAAAGTAAGAGCAAAGGCCTTGGAACAGAGGATACTAGACGCTTATGGAACTTTTAAGGAAATGAAATACAAATCCGCTACCGGATATTATTCTGATGGAGCTGGTATGCAAACTCCGTTTTATTTCGAGATTGCCATATTCCATGACGTTGAGGCATTGCAAAATAATAGCCTAGTCTTCAAACAAGCAATAAATGGTTCAGCTATACCTAATACTGCATGGACACCATTTAGTGGATGTAAATTTGAATGGACTACGAAAGGTAGCAAGAACAAATACATATCAAATTCGATTTATGATATCTTTGCACATTTTGGATATGCATATTCTAAAGACAAATGCAGAAAACCTCACAGTCTAATAATTGCAAATCTAGTATGTCCGAAAATTGATTACCAAAGCTATGGCAAATCTAGAATAAACTTCAGTCCATTCGCTGATGAAGTAGCTAAAACGGTAGTCCTAGCATGCATGGGTGGTGGTGGCCACTCTATAGCGGATGGTAGACCCACAAAGCGAGATGTATTGCTCGAAGTACTAGAAAATAGAAAATACAAATGGAATTCAATGGATGAAGTACAAAAATTGAAGAACTGGTGGACTCAATCAGATGTATTCTATGCAACTCGCAAATTGCTTATTGAAACCTATCGTTACCCAAATGAGGAAGTTAATCGTGATTATATCACCGGATTGATTAAACAAGTTTGCGAGCACGATTTAGGTGTAAAACGTGAAGATATAGGTATACTTGCTGCCGACAGAGCGCAACTATATTTTAGAGGTAAATGGATGGATGTAGGACTCAAAGAAATAGAACAATTAAGCATGTTTGGAATAGCACTTCTCATTATAGAAAAAGAAGGTGTAGCAGAACAGTTAAGTGTATTTGCTGATGACAAAGGAA
>JBKPMK010000483.1:0-7086 GCA_046732115.1 Thermoproteota archaeon | reverse complement strand
TAGGGTATACGATCAGCATTGCAACTAAAATGACTGCATTCGCTAAACCAGATCAAATTGTAATAGGCCAATTAGTCTACAATGTCTTGGATGATGAGCAAAAATCTACCTTTAGGCTTTTAGCTATAAACCCAAATATCTGGGATTATTTTAGCAATATTACAGGCGGTATTTACAACCTTTACGGTAGCTTGAATGAACTAGAAGACCATCAATAGAGGCTATTTACCACATGAAGACATAAAAACCATAATTGAAATTTGGTAAGAATGGCAAGATTCAACTTTCCCATATCACTAATTAATTGTATAAGAACTATAATGTAGGTTGTGATATCAAATAGTCAAAATCTGTCTGCCTCATAATTATGCACTAGGTTAATAGCTTTAACTTCAAATTCATCTTCCAGTGCACTTTGTAACTTTCTTAGCGTTTCCTCGTCCAATCCCCTTAAAGGATGAACATCAAGAAATCTAGATCTAGCATTTCTATTTGAACTAGCTGTCCTAATCCACCTATTTCAAAAAAGTCCAACAGATATTCTCTTAAGTACTCATGCCTAAGATTAGCAGCTTAAATATCATATCTATTGACTTTTTGCAATTGAGAATGAATTTTCTTGTCTAATATATTGATTAACACATATTGGTAAAGAAGATATTTATGAATTCAATATCTTGTTTAATTCTACTATAAGATCTTCGTTTGCAATTGGTTTTTGAATAAATAGGTCTTTATCTAACGAGTAATATTTCTCTTTTCTTGATTTCTTGTAATACATTTCACTAGCAGTAAGAAAGCAAACTTTGATTTTGTTATCTATCTTTTTGATTTCATCATAGAGTTCAAAGCCGTCCATTTTTGGCATCTTGATGTCCAAGATTAATATATCATACAAGTCAACTTCATAGTTCTTCAATGCTGCGATAGGATCTATAAAAGAATCAACTTTAAAACCATTCTCCTCTAATACGATTTCTAATACAGAGATGACATCGGGTTCATCGTCTACTATCATGATCCTTGCTTTTTTGTTAGTACCATCATTATTTTTGGTATTACTAGTATTATTTTCTATCTTAGTCATTATCTATCAGATATTTTGTTTTGGTTCTCGCTGTTTGATTTGGTTACTTACAATTGGTAGAGTAAAATAAAATGTAGCGCCTTTGTCATCATTATACACATTGTTTTGACCCCATATTTTACCCCCATGTGCTTCAATAATTTTCTTGGATATGAATAGCCCTAGTCCTGTACCTTGAAAGGATTTCGAAGAGAATTTTTCAAATAACCTTGGCATGATATCAGGATCTATACCGCTACCAGTATCCTTGACACTAACCACAGCGATCATTTTGCTAATATTACAATGATTCATTTCACTACAAACATATTTATTTTGAGCTTTGACTGTCATTGTCCCTTAGTTATGGTTCAAAGTAGTTTATATACTAAAATTGATTCTAGATTTGCAGAGAATAGATTATAAAGATTCCATTAGAACTGAAAAAGAACATACATCGATTATTTGTTCTGTAGATAGATGAACTCCAAGATTTTTACAATTCTTTCAATGTATATCCTAAATCTATTCGATGAATAAATGCAACAAGTCACCAAGGAGTCCTCAAAATCATATAAGATACTAATAATTGATTGATGTCATTAGATCCTGATGATATGAATGAGACAGAATACTTAGCGAAGAAGAGAGCAAACTAAATTGCAAGATGGATTTATCAAAGAAAAAATAATTTAAGATAACTTCACGAGCAATTCAATCTGGTGATTAATCGACTAAAGGAAAGCGTCAGAAAAAGGGGGTTTTGAGAGCAAAACATCACATCGGATGACTGCCGTTGGTTAAATAGTGAATTAAAAAAGGGGATATTAATTACTGTATTTTTGCTCCCGCTATTCCGAGCTTTTCTTAATTGATGATGTCTGATATTTTTCATCTATCTCGATTTGTTTTAATTTAAGAATAATTCTATCATCCGTAAGACTTGATATTTCTAGTCTAGGGATTTCATATTTTACCTCCATACTTTTTTCTTTTTCTAGCTTCACGATAAATGAATCTGAGAACGCAGCTTCGACTTCGCCCATCTTTATTCCGTCAGACGAAAATACAGTTTTGTCGTTCACCCTATCGTCGGTATGAATTTTATCCTCATAAGGGTATTCTGACATGTTGCATTTATTAATGGTCTATCTCAAATAAATGTTAAAAATTAACTATACACATGTCTAAATATGCCGTTACGGTCTCTTCTGGTAGGAATATATTAAAGAAACCAAGTGCCGTCTCGTAATCGAGAGGATATAGATAATTGCGGAAACGAGAAAAACTCTGAAAGAGTGCTTGTCCATCTCAGATATAAGAACAGCTTTATAAAAACCAAAGACGTTTAACTAGTTTCACTAATTCTTGCAAAGGTATCTGATTAACCAAGAACTAACTGCTAGCATTGCATGAGCATGCAACACATGGATCCTCCTCTCCCTCTTACTGACAGGTTTCAGACTTAATTAACATGAATTGTACAGATTATCTAGTCGTAATCGCTATGGGCTTATGGTATGATAAGAAAGGGCCATACTTTCTGACAAAGAATTCCAAATCTATAATCCATCCATTTATAGTTAAAGGGTATAAGGGCCTTACAATTAATCCATATCAAGGATGTCAGCATAGATGCGGATATTGTTATGCAACTTACGAATGGTCCCCGCAATTCTATGATAAAATTTATGCCAAGAGTAATGCTGCTGAAGTCTTAGAAAATCAGTTAAAGTCATGGAAATCTGAAACCATAGGACCTGTAATGGTATCATCCGCTACCGATCCTTATCAGCCAGCGGAGTTAAGATATGGCTTAACTCGAAAATGCATTGAGATACTACAAGAATATAATGTCCCATACTATGTCTTTACAAAATCAACTATAATATCAAGAGACTTATCCTTACACCAAAGATACAAGGACAATTGCTTTTTAGTTTGGTCAATAACAACATGTAACGAGAAAATTAGACGTATAATAGAACCCGGAACTCAGCCGGCAGATCATATGTTTTCAATCATGAGTAAATTCACAGACGCTGGCATAAACTGTGGAGTAAATATTGACCCTATTATACCTCTTGTTACAGATTCAGAAGAAGAACTTGAGTCAATACTTAATAATTGCAATAGATCGGGTATTAGATATGTTTTTGGTGCACTCTTACGACTAAGAGCAGACATATGGGAAAGAATCCAGGCAATTCTAGAGTTGCTTCATGTAGGCGATGGCATTGAAGTTTATAAAAAAATAATTTATCAGTTCACAGAACCATTGAAGCCAAGTTATAATGTTGCAGCAAATGAATATTATTCGAGCAAGGTACTTCAGAATTTAGCAAACAAAGTATTGGAAAGAGGAATGATCTTTGATTTTCCAACTTTAATTGGAGACCGACATATAAAGTCAAGCAAGAAGAGGAATAACAATAATGAGCAACAAGTTACTCTTGTGACATATATGTGAAGGGATTCTGAGACTAACAATTGACAAATTGGACTTTAGTCCTACAAATCAGTTAATGATATCAAGTCGGAGGATATAATTATAGAAGATACTAAACGTGAAATTCTATTGGTGGATATAAAACCCCATGCAAACAGAGGACGGCTACTATTACACTTGCGTACTGTATACGTCAATTGTTAGATAAGGACAATAGACACACAGACGAGATATATGCGGAAGACATATACATCACTAGAAATTCCGATCTTTTCACAAATCTGGGTTAACATAGTTATGTTGTGGATATAAATTAAGAAGCAGACCAAGAAATTTCAGTAAGATCAAATTGAGACTAGCAGAATAAAAAGAAGAGCATTTAGAAATCAAAATTGCAGCTCCTGTTCTGCAAAGTCATATAGGGTATGAATTGCAATATTTTACATGTGTAGTTTAGACTACGAAAGCATAACTAATCCACAAAAAATAGATGAGACTGAAAAGAATATCCAATATGCGCTCAACCAAGAAGAATTTACAAAAGTAATGGAAGGGCCTGGTGGATATTTTCTAGAGCCTGGTGGATACATAGTGGACAAACGAAACATAGAAATTCAGCTCAAAACCGTTGTTTAGTATGGTAACAGACTCCCCATCTGATGACTAGATATCTTGTAGAAACCAACTCTGTTTGAATAAATACTTTATTAGCCTCTATAGCAACAAGTACGGAAAAAGTCGATGACAATTGTTGTATGAAATTCTTAACACAATCATTCGCAAAATGCTTTTCAACATTGAATATTGTAAGTAATGGCCCAGCTACGGGATCTTATAATACAAAGATCCCAACTTTAGATTCTGCAGGATAGTTATTTTCTTTCACTTTTCTTGAAAGAGAGAAGCAATCAAATTAAAATTTCTCTGGCATTTCACTTGATTTGATAGTTGCTTTTTAATTCTTTGCATCTATTTCTGAGAGTCACCTCTGTTACTCCTGCTGCCTCTGCTATGTCAGTTTGTGTCTTATTTTCGCCTGTCTTAAGGCATGATAAGTAAAGAATAGTAGCTGCAAACCCCATTGGATTTTTTCCAGCAGATATTTGTTTTTTAGTAACTTCATCCATTATAATTATTGCCTGACGCTTTGTTTTCTCACTTAGGTTTGCTTTGTTTGCAACTTTTGCAATACACTTTATCTGATCAACTAGTGGAACCTTAACATCAAGTTCTATAATTAATAATCTGTACATTTTTGCTAAATGTTTGTGACTTATATTACTTGCTTCTGCAATATCTTTTAATGTTCTTGGAATGTTCATTTCTCTACAAGCAGCATATGTACAAGCAGAAACGAGCCCGGATATTGTTCTGCCACGTGTCAATCCATTACCCTTAGCCTTCCTATACATGTAAGCAGCTTTTTCCACTAATGCATCTGGTAATGCAAGTTTATCTTTTAGTATATCAAGTTCATTGAAGGCATGGATTAGACTTATGTCGTAAGGAGTACGAATATGTGCTCTTGAATCCCATGTCCTTAATCTTTGCATTGTAGCATGCATTGCTGCATCTATCTTTTTTCCGCTAGCATCTCTATTCGTTTTTCCAATGACAGTGGAAAGTCCCATATCATAGCGAGCTAAAGAAGTAGGAATTCCTGTTCTGTAATGTCTATCATTTATTTCTAACGCACTGAAGGTATCATACCATTCGGGTCGCTTAATTATATCTTGAACTTTGTCTGACCAGATCATACCACATTTTTTGCAGATATTCTCGCCTGACTCTGGATCTGTTACTAATAGAAGATCACTTTTACATACAGGACATATTGCCGATGGTGGTGATGGTTGCATTATTGAGAATTACTTCTCTACAATTGTTTCACTTAAATCACATATAATCTATGCTAGAAAATTTGACACGAGGAACGCTCCTTATTATACATACTATATGCTATCTTATTTATATATACAATAGAACCGGCTAGCTGAAATATAAATATCTTACGTTATAGATATTATATCATGACAAAACTATATCTCTGGTCACTACTTGCTGATAACCCAGAGCAAAAAATTGTTAATTTGGACAGTTTCAACTATTATATTTGCAATGTAAGTGATTAATCATAACTAATGTTGACAAAAATAAAAGAACCTTTTCTATTATATAATATATATGATGAAGGTATGTGCCGGGACCTCTAAAACAGTTGCAAGTGCAAAACACATAAAGGAATTGCAAAACAATATCATGGTAATGGTAATGCAACTAATGGATTTTGGGCCAACTAGGAACGAATCGATAGAGATTTAGAGGAGCTGATGCAGATACTGTCAAATTCAGAAGAAAGGTTTAATATTATGGATTGAAGCGCAGGCGGCTAGTTAAGATAACAAGACAAAAGTCTTTGGGGATAGAGTATTGTAATAATAATTGGCCATGCGCTTTCTTTGGTTCCTCTCACCCTGTTCTACTAAGGACTCTTCTATAATTATAATAATATATCCAGCTCAGCTAAAAAAGACCTTTACACAACTTCTTGTATAAATATGGACTGACTAGAATATGATAGTGACAGAACATTAACAAGTACTGTCTTGCTACAGTTTCTTATTTTTCGACATTTCTTTATTACTTCAACTTTTTTTTGTTTTTAGAGTTAGTTAGCTATTGACTTGAATTATGATAATTGGAACAGCGTGGAAAACTATTTGGAACAATAAATATATCTTAAATTAAATTATTTGGTAAATTTCAATTCTAGACGAGAATGGACAATTGACGAACATGACTCAATTACGAGTCTTTTTATGATATGTAAAAAAGATTTTATTGTGTAAAAGTCAACGAATTACAGTTAACATAGTTAACTTAATTATATTAACAGCCTGATTGAATAATCAGTGCTGGTATAATCAACATATGTCGCTTACGCCAATTTCATATCGAGATAGAATTTACATGATTGAAGATATAATACTAAAGCTAGTTGAATATGGAGAGCTAAACCAAACTGCATTAATCAGCTTTAGTGGATTGAATTTAAAGAAACACAGATGCATTCTTGATGAATTAGAAGTAAATGGTTTGATACAAAAAGGTGAATCGCCATTTGGAAAACGAATGGTTATAGTCTACAAGCCAACGCAAAAGGGAATAGAATTCTGCAGAAGTGTATTGGAGCCATATGAAAGAATCTTTCCAAGAAAGAAGGAATCTGTTGTTGTTAATAATAGTAGAGATAACATTGCAGCAAAACCAGTACTAAAATCCAGTCATCAAGAACAAGTGGCAGGAGGTGGACGACAACAACAACAGAAGAAGAAGCAACAACTGCAGCAGGAGTTGCCTTTAACAACAGAACAAATTTTATACACTGAAACTATTCTCAGCAATGATCGTTAGTGTTGGTATTGGTGGCAGTATCTTCACTATATTGCGATGCAATAGTTCTATCCATTTTTTGCTTTTCTGTAATATAATCTCCATATCTTTTATTCCAAGAACCAATTAATCTATATTGTCTTACACCTACGATAAGCCACACTAAAGAGATAATAAT
>JBKPMK010000482.1:0-11698 GCA_046732115.1 Thermoproteota archaeon | reverse complement strand
TTATCTTGCACTGTAATATATGGAGTTATAAGGTAGTTTGAAGTTACAGTCCTAACAGGCTCTAAACTCCCGCATATATCTCTCTCTGTGAAGGCAAGCCCCACTTCTTCTTTTGTTTCTCTTAAGGCAGTAAAATACAGTTCCCTGTCCTCTTTTACAAACCTTCCGCCCGGGAAGCATACTTCGCCAGTATGTGATTTCAGACCAGAACTGCGCTTCGTGAACAATATTCGAGGCAATCCATTACCATAATGAATTATTAAGAGAACTGATGCCATCACAGGTCTGTCATGCCCCCGCGCGTGCATTAAGTCGGGTCGTGTTACTGGATCTAAGCATGTTAAAATATCTTCCCTCTTAATCATCTGTTATTCTCTATTCTGATATTGCCAAAGACATGATGTAGTAAATAAAAACTATGCTAATCGCAACAATTTACGTTGTGACTCCTGTATTATTATAACCATCTGACACATACAGTATTGCTTGTGCCTAATATTTGGGCATCTCTTAATCTTAAGGATTGGCAATGCCCCATTAAACCTCGCATTTAATAAGCCCCCCATACAAATCAACATGCTAAACACGATTATGAAAATAAGCTATGAATTGAACCCACCTAGGATTTTGAACAAAAATAAATTTGATATTTCCAATATTATTGAGCAAATCACGCATTTTACAAAACGTGCTACGTCATTAATTGGATATGCTGATGGAATTCATATAACTGATTCAGTTCTAGGAATTGCTCGGATATCGAGCATCACTGCAGCATATCATGTTAAAAGATGTGGAAATCCATTAAGTATCAGCTGCAGCCTTCGGGTTAGAGATAGAAATTTAACGTCAATTAGTCAATTCGTTTGTGATGCAATTCTACTCCGTGTTCAGGGCTTGTTAGTTTTGGCAGGGGATGAGCCTTCTGAGGGTCCATCAAGATCGGACTTAAAACCTAGCGAGGTGCTAAATCTGTTGCACAATAGAAACTATGACTCCCTCCTAGCCTTGAACTTGTCAGTACCACATAAAATTAGACATAGGGATTCCATTCAGGGAAAACTTGATGCTAGACCCAATGCATTTGTAACACAGTCGATTGTCTCGCTAACCGATCTTGGAGAAATTGTTGATATTGCAAAACCTTTCAAAATCAAAGTCGTTGCCTGTATTATGGTTCCTTCACAAAAAAATATATCCTCGGCGGATGCCATTGGTCTTAACTGGAACGTTTATGCCAATAACCCAATTGATTTTGTATTGCAGGCAGGGAAAATAGCAGACGAAGTACTTCTTACTTCTCCTAACAGTTTCGCATCTGGACTTGACTTATTAAAAGATCTAAAGGCAGTACTGAAACATTAGAGCGTTTCTTGCATTTTTCTAGCGGTCACAATCTCAGCCCTCAATTCGTCTATGACTTTTCTTTGATACTCATGTAAGTCACTATCCTCAGTTAACCTCGGTCTCCTATAGTCAATGACAATTTCTTTTTTAACCTTCCCCGGTCTACTTGTAAAGATTACGACTTTATCTCCCAAGCATACTGATTCAATTATATTATGTGTAACAAAAATAATGGTCTTTCTGGTTTTCGCCCATATTAGCTGTAATTCTACTAGAAGCAAGTCTCTGGTCTGAGAATCCAGTCCAGCGAAAGGTTCATCCATTAAAAGTACTTCGGGGTCCGTTACGAGTGCCCTCGCAATTGCAACTCTTTGCTTCATCCCACCAGACAATTGATAGGTAAATGCTTCAGCGAATTTCGTCAACTGCATCATGTCAAGATAATGCATAGCTATTTCATTCCTTTTCTTCTTCTCAACTCCTGCCATTCTGAGCCCGAATTCCACATTTTCAATAACATTCAGCCACGGAAATAATGCGTTTTCTTGGAATACCATGATTCTATCGGGACCGGTGTTTGTTACTACCCTGCCATTTAGAATAACCTCCCCTTGAGTAGGTCTATCTAATCCAGCTAAAATATTAAGGAGGGTAGATTTCCCGCATCCTGACGGGCCAACGAAACATACAAACTGGCCTTCGGCTATGGACAGATTAACGTCCTCAATTGCCGTGACGTACTCAATGCCATCTGTGTGTGTTCGTCGAAATTTCTTAGTTACATTTTTCATTTGAACTTTAGCCAACTATTTAATATACTCCTAAAATAGAGCTTGAATAACCTAATCTAGAATTTAATCTTATGCTAATTCACAACCAATAGTCTCATTGTAAGCATCTATAATTTGCCCAAAAATCGTATGATTCACTCCGTAAACACGCTTTACACCTATGCTTTAGCGAAGAAGCCTTAAGATCTCCTTTATTCCGGCATCTGTTTTGAATCCGCGCTTATCGAGGCTAGTTTTTGAAGCTCTATAGCCCGATCTTGATAGCCTCTCGATAACCTTTGCTACAGACTGAGGACTCGTTTTTAATTTGGCAGCGATTTCGTCTGTAATAAAATAGTACGGGATATCGTCGTTCTCTTCGAAGCACGTACTTAATATCGATCTATCTACTAGGGTATTATCTTGCAGATCGGTACCATCTTCATTCAAGTTACACTTTTCCATCTTTTTGATCAAACACTTATCAAACAGTCTTGAGATCCATAGTTGACCGGCTACGTTAAATCTATTTCCACACAACCCACACACATCGGACATATCGTAATGTTTAGATACCATCCTGTTTCCACACTTCTTACAATGCTGTATGAAGCCTAATTTATGATGCAGCATGTTTGCTTCGACACTGCTTAATTTGACTCTTGCATAGATTCTGATATATTGGGAGTAGCTATGAGCAAATAACGGTTCTATACTAAGTCCAAACCTGGAGGCAGTCAAGCTTATTTGTGACAATAAAATTCTGATGGCAATTTCGTTTGCATAATGAGACCTGATTGCCCTACCATAATATTTACGAAAACAAACATCATTAAATTTTCCACATAATACCGCTGTATCAGTTGCAGTAACTGAAATTAAGCCGAAATCAAGAATAGATCTAAGCGCGCAGTCGATATAAGGAGCAGGAGATCCGAATGGATCCAAGTCAAGCACGGCAAATCTGTCGCTTTTTTTCGTTTGACATGACAAAAGAAATTTACAGGCCTCGTTCACCGAGAAGTTACATTTTTTCTCGACAAAATTTAACACTGCATTTTTTTTTGACAATTCTATTGCAAGGGGATTCAAGTCGTTTAAGTAAACCTCATCAATTTCCTGAACCTCTACAGCTACTCTTAAGGCTCTTGCGCCGATTCCACTGAGCGGATCTGCATAAGTTTTTCGCTTTCTGGTCAGATCTTGAAGAAATGCTCTATAAACAAGGATTGATACATCACGACTCAGTTTGGCTGAAGGATTAAAGAAAGCAGGGTGCTTTGGCGGAACTCGACTAGTTAGAGACAGGCTCGGAACAAATAGCTTTGTACTCCCCTCCAAAGTTTTGCCTATTTCGTCTAATAGCACCCTAATGACACTCATTCCAATCTGCATCCATCCAAAAATATAAACCAACAAGTACGCTTAAGCCAAATTCATAATAGGCACATGCTCTATTACAGATGTATAAAAGGATAGCATACTGTTGCAGCATGAGAATAACACTGTTAGTATCGGCGGAGTTGATGAAGCAGGCCGCGGATCAATTATTGGGCCTCTGGTTGTCGCTGGAATAAGCTTCAAGAAGGACACTCTATCCGAACTGCGTAATATGGGCGTTAAGGACTCAAAAGCATTAACGCCAAAGTCACGTCTTAGCCTCTATACTCAACTTAAGAAGATAGCTCGTTCGATTTGTGTCTATAAAATGGATTGTCGCGTAATAGATGACAACGTAAACCTGAAAGGGTTAAACAGGCTAGAGGCTAGAATGATGGCCCATGTAATAAGTAATCTTAAAGTTGATGAGGTGTTTGTTGATTCATGTGACGTTAATCCGGACAGATACAAGAATTATATAATATCGTATCTGACCACGGTAGATGTAAAACTACGTTCTATGCATCATGCAGACAGGATAAATAGAGTCGTAGCTGCAGCCTCGATCGTAGCCAAAGTTACCAGAGATCAAGAAATAGAAAAAATTCGCAAGACGCATTGCGATATAGGGAGCGGATATCCCTCAGACAGCAAGACAATGGAGTTCATCAGGGACTGGATTTCAAAATACAAATGTCCTCCTAACTTTGCGAGGAGATCCTGGAGACCACTGAAACTGATGCTAGTTGAAATAGAACGGTACGAACTAGGTCATTTTTGATGATACTTAGCATGTATCATGCTATGATCCTTATCGAACGGATCAAGATTGATGATCTGATCAATATGGAATCCATTATCTTTTAGCCTCTTTGCCTCATGAGCAACTACTGCCGAAGGCTCCATCGTCACGTCTATACTTCTTGTCTTGATGACTACTAAAATTGTGCCTCCTTGTTTTAAATAACAGTGACAATTTAATATTGCGATATCAGTTTGGTCAGCCTGCGCTATATCCGAATATACTAGGTCTACCTTACCAAATATCGAGAAATATGATTGAGGTTTTCTGGCATCCTCGATTATTGGCACGACATTTCCTCGCTTGGAAGCAACGTTCTCTATTAGCTCTCTTCCGACTCTTATTGCTGGTTCTACTGCGAAAACAATTCCATCTAATCCCACTATGTCAGAAATATGGCTTACAGTTGTCCCTGTCGATGCGCCGAGATATAAAACTTTCATGGACTTCTTTATAGGGAGATTGTTTAGACCTCTTTTCATAGCCCCCGCTAGTTTGCTTCTGTAAGGGTCCCATACACGATATTCAACTTCCTTCTGTTTTACGAGCTTCTCTCCATAAACACTGTTGCCTTCTACGAGGTTAAGTGTTGCTAACTGCCTTTCTCCATCAAGTACAATCCATTTGATAATATCAAAGTATGTATTATCATCCTTTTCTCTGAAATCTGACATTCTGATACACTTATGGTTATGCCTTTATTTGCAATATAATCCAAGCAACCAGGTTGAATCCAATGTCAGAGTTTACTCCATTTTTAGTTTATGATTTGGAGAATGATTAAAATCGCCGCTTTCCGAACCTGTTTTTTACCCGCCTTTTGCTTTTTGTAAATCTGCCCCTTCTCGGATCGGAGAACTGTTGTTGCTGTCGCTGAATACTAAACTTTCTGTTTCTATTTTTATCTTGATCTGGTTCTTTATATTTTTCCTTAATTTCGGAGATCCTCTTGTCCAATTTGTTTAAAATAGACTGATCTTTTCCGGATCGTCTATACAGATCGATCCTAGCTGCAATTGCGACTTTCGAAGCAACAGCTCTGGCGATTTTCCCACGCTGCCATTTTGGAGCAGAATGAACCATGGGGTGCTGAAATAACAAACCGTGCTTCGGAGGTCTAGCTCCGGATTTGAGGGCTCTAAATAATGCCTTTTCAGCACCTAATACCTGAATAGTGCTCGCGGAAGAGAACGCCAGTCTGTTCAAGCCGCCTGCTTTGGATATCATTCTCGCTCCAACTAAAGCTGTCAATATCTGTTTAAGATTGGGGGCAACAACTTCCATGGTATCTTCTAGATAGTCAGCTAAAATTCTACGTACCTCGGACTGTAATAGAACCTCATTTGCAATTTTCTTTAGTATTTCAAGAGTTTCAGTAGAAGCGTCTCCGCCCTTGCTCCTCGTTGCTGCGTCAAGTATGATTTCTACCTTTCTGTCTTGGAGTCCTGCCTGTTCTAGTATCTGTTTGGTAATATTTTGCCTCATACCAGCTTTCGCCACTATTTCTGCGTACAGATTGGGACTTTGGATCAAATTGTCGAGCTCAGGAAAATGCAAGCCATACCACTCACGCATTCTAGTCGATAAAACATTCACTAGTTTATCTAACTCATCCAATGCGCTGATTGCCTGTATTATATGAAGATCCAGTTTTTCGGAAGCTTCCTTTACCCTACTTGATGAAAATTCAATAGCAAAGTTTCTGAGCTTTTGCACGGCTTCCGCTTCATTTTTGGCAAGCTCGGATTTCACCATTAGCGCTGGTTTTTGATTTTGGATCTTTCTTTGCTCATCGTCGGACATTATATGGGTGTTCAACCCTGATTTTCTTAAAAGGAGCATTATACTTGCATCGTTAACAGATATTAAATCAAATGAATGTAATATCTCGCTTAGCTGATCAAGCTCAGCAGATCTATGGCCATCTTTTAGTAAACGATATGACTGAATTGGGTTATCAAATTTCTTTGAAGCTATTAAATTATTACTCTCATCAAACGCCGCTAGTCCGGTCTCTAGAAGCAGAACAGAGCAGATATTAGTCATTACTCTCCCAATTCCTTGTATCATCCTATTAAAAAAGATAGCATCCACAGTATCGCAGGCAGACTGCAGCCAGGAGAATCTCAACCTCATAGGGTTTACATAGGAGCATTCTATTTCCTCCTTTGCAATAGCATACGGTCCGATTTTATCTGCGATCTGCTAAACATCATAGTGTACCTACCACCATTGACCCTAAAGCAGTAATATCACAATATATTCACATTAAAATAAAAGATTCCCCTTTAAATATCAAATGTTGTTTAGAAATAAAAGTAAGAAGGGTTCAGGTTCGACAACAAAAAGACAGGTTCTTATCACCAGGCAGACCGCTGATGGTATTATTACGTATTCGAAAACATGTCATCCAAATGAAGGGATCCTGATATTGAGTGGTAAGAGTAACAAAAACGAGATAGTCGTCGACAGTTTAATTCTTCCTCCCTTTTCAGTTCAAGGTCCATATTACTCTGGATTCTCTAGCTATGATCTACCATTTGATCTTTCTTATGTAGGAACAGCACATTCCCACCCAAGCGGCTCTAACAAGCCCTCACTTGATGATCTTAATAACTACTATGGCTTAGTATCTATAATCATAAATTATCCGTATACTTATGATACCATGGGCGCATATGACAGAGACGGAAACCATATGAAATTGCAAATAATCACTGCTGTAAATGACAAATAACAAATGACCAGCTGAAAATTTTCAATATCTCACAACCCTAATAAGATTCTAAGAAGGTACTGAGCTCGAAAGATCGTAAGAATATTGTATGTTTGTTTCCTTATTGTTTTTGTAATGCATCTAACTGTTGGTCAAATCGTGTCAGTTAGAGTAGTAGGTAGTTATATAGCGTCTCAAAAAAACGCTTAGGTATAGGGATGGGGTTGTAGGTATATCACATATTAAAGACGATCTGCTAAATTGGTCGCTCGATATTGGTCAACTAACCGAAACTTCAACTACTTATGCTGGAATATTAAAGCAAAATGAATATGTACACCAAAATGTACAAATGCAAGATATGCGTTTTGACTGACAGCATTGACCCTAGAAGAACTGCGCGAGAAAGCATTATTTCAGAATACCATCGATGTATGGATAAAGTTCTGCGAGGAAAGACAACAAGAATGGTGGGATATTAGCGGTTACCGCGAATTCATAAATCACCTTCAAAGTAGCGGTGTCAGGATGCAAAAATTTCCCTTGTGCATCAAAGAATCTGGCGGAATGTATGAAAGAGGGAGAGACAAAACAAAGTTCCTAGATGAATTGTCTAAACTCTCATCCGATGATGCATCAGCATACACCATTAAACTTTCTGACTCTCTGCTTAACGCAGTACGATCATTTCGCGGTATCAAGCCTAGTCAACAAGGTGGATCTTAGAGCTGTTTCATCCTAACATTCTTCATCTTCGGATTGACTATGGATTCTAAGCCTCTAGATATTAGAACAAAAGACACACTTGTAATTCCTATCATTAAGCCTGGTGGCAATATCCACCACCACATTCCTCTTGCGGCCGCATTTGCAGATTGTGCATCATGTAGGATTACCCCCCAGGTAGGAATCGTAGGATCTCCAAGTCCAATGAAACTCAACCCGGATTCCCCTAAAATCGCAGTAGGAACTGATAATGCTATTGTAGCAAAAGCGAAAGGCAACAATTGGGGTATGATATGTCTAAAGATTATCCGTATATCTGATTCTCCCATCAATTTTGCAGCCTCTACATATGGGTAACTCTTTATCTGTAACCCCATGCTTCTGCTAATCAGAGCCATGCCTATCCATCCAAACAGGATAAAGAAACCCACTATAAGAAATAGACTTCTGCCTATAGTTATAGCAAGTATAATTAAGATAAACAAAACTGGGATATTTATCACGATCTGTACAATTGTCATCATAATCGGTTCTATTCTTTTGCCTTTGTATGCAGCGACTAAGCCATAAAATAATCCTATGAATGTAGAAACAATCGCGACTGAAAGGCCTATAAACAGAGCTACTGGGGTTCCCCACAATATACCTATAGACAAGTCATGCCTCAATTCATCAGTCCCCAACAAGCCGTAAACCTTGCCGCCAAGGATAAATTCTGAATATAAAACTTTGTCATTCTCGTTAAAAAAAGAAAACGTTATATTTAGAGTATAAATGCCCTTTAAGACACTCGCTTTATCTAGTGCTGAAAAAAGCATTATCTGAGGCCTTGTAACGTCTACATCATAGTTGAATTTATCGACATAACTCCTAAGGTTGTCTTGAATCTCGTTTTCTGTGGAAAATACTGTGTCTCTAAAAACATAGTTTTGGCCTTGAGGCGAAGGAAGAGAGGATGAAATAATCGCAAATGAATTGCCATCTGGCCTAGATAATTCAACGTCTATGAGGGCAGGTATGGCACCATATTTAACAGCATAATTTATCATAAAGTCACTAGGAAAAAAATCATAATCGAATTTAAATTTGTACGAATAGTTTAGTGTGCTTATGCCTTCATCCAATCCCTTTCTTATGACAGCATTTCTCAGAATCAAATGTTCAGGCTCCTTAGCGGGGGCAAAAAGGTTGATCCAGCTCGGCATAGCAGCTTTTGGATATTTTATCCAGTAGTTTGGATTGTTCCATTGTTTAAATGACTCTAACGGAATAGCAGTAGCAGCAAATATAGACAAACCAATTAGAAAGACAAGTACAGCAATCCCAGCTACTCCTGTTTTTAAGCTTATAAACTGACGTATAAATTCAGGTAGGATCATGCGAATGAATCATCCTACCCTCACACGAGGATCAAAGTACTGAGACATCAAATCAACTATGAACATGGTGATTACAAAAATAAGGGTCGCAATATACGTGAGTCCTATGATGACCGGGATATCCATCACACTAATTGCATTAAATGCGAGTAAACCCATTCCGGGCCAGTTAAATACTATCTCGATAAGAAAAGCTCCTCCAATAGAACCTGAAAGCGACAGAGCAATTGCCGTGAAGGTGGGCGGCGCAGCATTCTTTAGTGCATGAAAGTAGGTTATCTTTCTATTTGAAATCCCTTGTGCCCTCTTGGCCGCTATGAAATCTTCGTTAAAAATATTAATCACGTAGTATCTAACTGTATAAGCCCACGCCCCAAAGCCAACCAAAACCAGAGTGACCAATGGCAAGATCATGTGGTATAAGAGATCAAAAATGTAATATGGGTCAGTGGGGGACGTTGTAGGAGTTGCTCTTGACGGGAATATAGGGAATATAAATGCAAACACAATTATCATCATCATACCTATAAAAAAGGTCGGAACACTAATGCTAAATATGGCAGAGCTAGATGTAAACTTGTCTACTATTGAATCAGTCTTGCTAGCAGAGTACGCCCCGAGATAGAGCCCAATGAATGTAATTATGAGAGTAGAACTTGTAAATAATAATATCGTATTTGGTAATTTCTCGAGTATTATGTTGCTTACCTTTTGCGAACCTAAGTCGCTAGTCAAGAAGAGCGCATTCCCAAGATCCAAGCTCATTGTTCTAAATAGCTTTGACAATAGCGCTTTTGGCGAATACCATGGCTCATCTAGTCCCTGTGAGTGAATTCGAGCATTTACCTGACTGCTAATATAACTTTGAAGTTCTTGTTGGGATTTAAATCTGGATAACAATCTATTGTCATGACTGGTCTCCTGTAAAACAGACTGTTGCACATTGCGTCGAAGTATATCATCCATTGTGGTTCCCAATAATGCTATCGTTATAATGAGAACTGCACAGAGCGTAACAAACATTCTAATAAACCTGGTAATCAACAAGCGCTTGAAACCCATATCCTGTGATAGTACTATTATGGATGCTATTATAAGAATTTCAGCTATATTGTGCATTATTAGTTTACAGTTGCTTTATAATAGCATGTAAACGCCCATAATATATAAAAAAAGTATCATGCTAAAAAACGCCGAAGGTGAGATGATCCTTTAATCGCTGTTTAATCCCTGCGCGCATAAAGTACTTTAATAGGACCATCTAACACTATGCGTGGGCACTCAAACAAGGTCAGAGTACGAGAGTTTACTCAAGCGTCTGGAGGGCCAACTTGGCAACACGTCCAGAAAGGTCGTTTCAAGACTAGAAGTACCTGCTCCGCAAATTATGTGGGTTGGCCAGAGGACGATCTTCAGGAACTTTATGGAATTTCCAAAAGCTCTCCGAAGAGATCCTGAAAAATTGTTACTTTATCTTAACAAGGAGCTGGCATCTGCTGGATATATTGCTGGCGAAAGGGTAATTTTCCTTGGTCGCAAAGAGCCATCATCCTTCGGAGCACTAATAGACAGGTATGTTAAGGACTATGTAATCTGTCCCGTGTGTGGAAGTCCAGACACCAGAACAGAGAAAAGTAAGAAGGTGGGATTTTTGTTATGCGAAGCATGTGGTGCACGCTCCTCAATTAAAGGCAATTATGCTTAGTGTATTCGCAGCGGAGGTAGTAGAAATAATATTGCAGCAGTAGATAGTAGTTATATGACAGAAAAACAAAACTCAAATATAGCCTGGCATAAAGGTGATGTTCACTCTAATGCTACAGTTCAGGATATTTTGTTATATATGCATGAAATTTTTTTTAGCTTAGGCCGAGATATGGTTTACTATGGGTTATAAGTATCAACTGACTGATCTTCAACCAGATATGACAGCATTAGTTTCGCTTAATCAAGAAACAACTGCAGCACAAAACCCAGACAATACATTTACAACCGGTCAAAGTTGGGGCGCCTTAAGAAAAGCGTGGAAGGGCTATAGGATCGCAAAGGTTCAAGCTGATGATGTGAAAATGAGAGAATATGCAACCAAGATTCGAAAGATCCAAACAGAACTGAACGTTACCGTATCTTCTTTCCCACATCTGGACATTGCTTAGACCTGCCCGCATCTTTTTTTCTTAGAACATAACATCCTAAACATCGCTTTTAGCCAGATTCTGCGGTAGGGCATGACCTTGCGTACGTCGATTATTTGATGATAGGCTGATATGACGTTCCCAGCAAAAGATATTGTATATCTAAGATTGTGATAAAGTACAAACCTCCGCTGTTTAAACGATATGTAATTATTTGCCTTTAGCGAATTTTCTATTGGCTGATCGTTTTTGGAGGATGATAAAGAAATGGAAGAAATCCAACAATCAAGGGATAAGCAAGAAGCAAATAAAGACGAGGAGATAGCTGCACTTAGCGAGGAATTGAAAATTGTAAAGGAAGAGCTATCTAAGGTCAGGGAGTCTTCTCAAAGCAACATTAATAAATTAAAATACCTTATTGCTGATTTCGACAATTACAGGAA
>JBKPMK010000481.1:0-1550 GCA_046732115.1 Thermoproteota archaeon | reverse complement strand
TGGATAACATGTTATGGTAGCAGCATGTTGGGCCAGCCTTGCTGTATTAGCAGGTAGTATGGCCACGTTGTATGCAGTGGATTGGTACAAGGACGGAAGAAGACAAAATAGAAGGTTAGCTAAAAAATCAGTTGTAGAGGATGGTCATGTTATTACAAAAGAAGAGCACCAATTGCTGAACAAGTAGCTTAGCTAATCCCTAATATCAGAATAAATATCATATTAATAACTTCATTATTTTATATTGCATTTCTGGGTAGGTTCATTTTGTGGTATTCTTGATGGTGGTGGTGGTAATAACAGACCCGCATTTCCAACAAGAGTTATTGCTGCAGCTGATGTTATAACATTAATTGGAGATATAGGTAACCAAATACCTGACAAATCATGGATGCTCTATCTATTTGAATTATTCAATAACCAAAATATTGCAATTGAGCTAAACCTTATCTGCCAATTTGATAACCAAGATTATTTTGAGGCTATATTTAATGGTGTAAATAGATATAGATTCAGAGAAGTATCACCTGTAGTTGGCCATTTATATCTTCGTCAAATAATCATGAATTCACAAAAAGAATGCATTAGTTATCTTCTGGAGGATAGGAATACAAAGCAAACAGAAAGGTTCGATTTACAGTTGAATATGGGAGAAGAATTGTCCTCATTTGTTTTTGAAGCATCTAATCTTTTTACCGGAATTGAGTGGTGGAATAAAATTGGTGACTTTCCATATCCAATAAGATATCATGTAGAAGTGTCACAGCTTATGTGTGGTATTCCAGACAATCCATCAGATTTTGAGTCTATAGTATATGCACCATTCAATACCTTAATGCCAAATAGTGAAGGAACGAATATGCAATATCCTATTTCATTCCATAATCTCAGAATGGAAACTGGTTGCATATGCTATGGTGTTAAGTCTGGTAATTGCAAAAATGGTATGCAGTATCCTTTTTTGTAAAGAATACAACGATAGGAATAATTGAATTTTAGTTATTGGTTATTCCTATTTTTCTGAATATCATCACTATTTGAGTGTCACAACAACAACGGCATCTTAGATCTCTTTTTGAGACAAAATGAAAACACGACTGACATTCTGTGCTTGTTGGTCGGTTATCGGTAATTAACAATAGATAGAGATTCTATACATTGACTCATTATCACCAATTAAATAACTTGAAGTTATCGTTAATCAAAGTATTTACTTAAATCCCAGACGTTGATTGCTAAAATTACCGATGGAGTTTAGTTGGAAATTTCTTGTAAGGCCAGGAAAAGTGAAAAAAAAACTTAATCTAAGGAATTGGGATGCTGATTATCACGCAAATAAAAGTAAAGAAGGTGTGGAGAAGGAGCTGACAGTCTTTTCCAGCCAACTTTCTGAATTGCAGTACAAGCTATTTGCAGACAATAGACATGCTCTTGTGATCATACTTCAAGGAGTTGATGCTTCGGGGAAAGATGGCACAATCCGACATGTAATGGGAGCACTAAATCCTCAAAGTTGCTATGTAAAGGCATTTAAGGTTCCAACTACAGAG
>JBKPMK010000480.1:0-7983 GCA_046732115.1 Thermoproteota archaeon | reverse complement strand
TTGAGTCGCCAGCATCTGTAGTCTGAAATTGGGAGTTACTCCTGTCATTTGCCAATGTTTTGAATGCATTGTCTTCGTTTTCATTGGTAACCTTCTTTGCGGCAGCAAGTGTAGAGCCTATAAAACCACCGCTTACAACTAAAAGTGATGAGGCAATGGCTATGGTAAACAAAGCCGCAGTTGTTCTCTTTGTGAACATTCCCACTAATCATAAGGCATATTCTTTAAGAAATTTGAAAGTAAATAGGGTTCATTTTACACCTAACATATTTAGGGAGCATAGTTATGCTAAGTAGTAACGATTCAAAGACATTGTCTTAAGATATAAGGTAAAAACAGATAATGTATAATGACTCTCTTCTGATATTTGTGTGAGAATGTTAGACGTATAAAATACCAGCTGATTTCATATAAATGAATACGAACCACTCATTATAGTGAAATATACAAGCTTTACTTTTACAATATTTTCAGCTATGGTCGGCATATTAATTTCTGGCATTTGGAGTAATGTCTATGTGTTTGCGCAGCATTCCTCTTTGCCATCTGCATCTCTCCAACAATCATCATCGTCTGATGATGGCGGGAGTAACACGCCTGGCTGGACTACATTGACAACTGCGGCTTCAAAGCCATTACCTATTGCGTCACAGCAGCAGCTAGCTATAAATCAAGAAGAAGAACCGCAACCACTAAGCAATAATGGAACAGCGATGCAAGAGTATACTTCGAACTCTCCAGTCGTGGCCCAAGATAAATTAATGTACCTTGGTTATCATGGTGGCGATAGTACTCCGACCAATGGCGGTAGCAGACCAAATGACAAGAGTAGCTCTGACAGTAAACAACCATCCCTTCATCGCAGTAGCGGTACTACATCCGATGGTGATTCTACAGAGAAGAAGAAGACCAGTAGTACTAATTTAAATAGAGCTGACAGTGCGAATAAGGATAGTAGTCCAAAAAAG
The DNA here is from genome assembly GCA_046732115.1 of Thermoproteota archaeon. Classification (GTDB taxonomy): domain Archaea; phylum Thermoproteota; class Nitrososphaeria; order Nitrososphaerales; family Nitrososphaeraceae; genus JAFAQB01. The sequence goes on along the minus strand of JBKPMK010000480.1, from coordinate 7,015 downwards.
GATAAGAGCAGCAGTTCCAGAACATCTGGTACTACTGATGGCAGCGAGTCATTGTCATTATTACCGGACTTAGAATCGCCCATTAAAAATAAAGTAGACTCCGTAATCAAAAATACTATCAGCAACAACAAGGACAACACACCTTTCCTTCTTCCTTTTCCTTAAAATTGCTGTATCAGACGAGTTCTCATTTGGGAGCTAATAACCGGCATTAGTACTATGAAGTCATTAAATTTAAATTGTAAAGTTGTATATGAAATGTAGAATACTTGCATATAGCACCCAAGCTGCTTCATTTTAATCCCGACGCTAATCTAAAGAAATGATAGATGGAAAAGGGCTTAACCACGTTTCTGAATATGGCTATATTTTTCGACGAGCTGTGGAAGGGGGTTCTTTTACAACCATAAAAAGCGGAAATTTCAATATTAAATTCCCTTAAAAGCATAGAATAACACATGCTTTCCCAGATTCGCGTTTCGGGCAGCAATTAGACTCCTATTTCACTTTCACTAATCATATTATTTTTGTTCTTGAACTGAATGGATCACAGAATAACTTTACAAAACATCGGTACAAATAAATTGGAAAAATGTTATAACTATGAATCAATATACTCTATCTTAGTATGGATGGCCGTTACAACATCCATTGCCTTTATGGAAGTAAAATAACGATTATTTTGACAGTCTTGGTGCTTTTACTTGTGCTAACTACAACTCCTGTACTAGCTGTCGCTAGTCCATATAGTTTAGGCTACTCACATGGATGTGATGATGGTAAACTTGGATTTCACAAATACCTCAATACTCCGGGAAACGGAGTCGATTATCATACTCCAGAATTTATGCAGGGATATGATAAAGGGTACAAAGCTTGTTTTAGTCCAAATGGCACTGGCGACGATAACAGAATTCATTCTCAATCAGATACAGGAGGCACATTTGTATCGTGTAATAAATTGCAGCACAGTTTAGAATATTGTAATGGATATCGTGCAGGAGCAGTAGAGTCAGATGTTAATGATGATCCCGATGAGAACATAAGTCCGCCCAAAGTTACATGTCAAGGTGGTACTTCTAGTTCAGAATACTGCCATGGATATCAACAAGGCTATGCTGATGAGGATCATGCGATGTTTTCTCCTTCTCTAAAATAGTCTCCTTTTTGATGAACTAGCTGAACCCATATCTAAGAGGAGCTCAATTGAGTACTAGAACCTACACTTCCTTTAGAAGTTTGATCTGCTGTTAATTCCACAATCGAACCACCAATATACGTGGCATCAGCTCCATTCAGTCTCATAGTGTCCTGAGCTGGTGCAGGACCTATAAGTCTACCATTCATTCCTATTGGTCCTGTTATAGAACCACCATTGCAATGTCCAGGAAATGTATCGTCTAAGCTCGCATATTTTATCCATGGTCCTTTTCCACCCCCAGTAAAGTCATACCAAAATTCTACATGAACTCCATCTAATATTCTCCATTGAGCAGTCTTTATACCAATTGGTTTTCCTTTTGGCATTGGTGGAACGTTCACATATTCATATCCGCTGCATTGATGGTATCGGTCAAATGGCCCTTCTGTACGCATTAAATGAAATCCACCATCATATGGAACGGATGCTTCATACAGTCCTGCAGCCTGATCATCGTCACCATGCGAGCCTATCTTAGGAGCCCACCATGGTTTATCAGTACAAGGTGCAGGATTATTGTTTAGAGTAAAGATCCAAGTTGATTCTCTATCTACCAGCGAATGTACGTTAGCAATGTTGAATCTAATACCATCTGCTTCACAATTTTCTCCTGAAATATCCATCGCAGTAAATACTCTACCTCCTGGCTTTGGAGTATAGATTTGGGTAAAGCCTGATGGCTGATTTGAAAATGGCTGTGGTGGAGCTTTTCTATTAACTAGATATACTGATGCAAATATAATTGCCAATATGGACAGAACTAATATGACATAAAAAGTCTTATTCATTTATGGCTAGAGTCCAGTTGCCATTATTTAATGCGGTATATATGGTATACTATGCAAAAACTGACTGTGTTCAGTCCTAAGAGAAATCATAATTAGCATCGTACATCTAATGTGGCTTTAGCAATGTATCTGCATTGTTGGTTTTAATCTTCTTCAATCTGCATGCAGTTAATCAGTATAGATGAACGTTGTCAATATCTTATCATCTATGGAAGAGCGGCAAGAACACAAATCAATAGAGGTACAAGCGTATGAACACTTTTCCAAAGGTAAGACGCCTCCTTTCGGACAGTAAAGGTGTCCATTCTTTAGATCATGGTCAGGGTTTTTACAATGTCCTTCTTCAGTTTTCCTCTTAATGTTAAAAAAAGCCATGACAGGCAAGACGATCCTATTACAAGCATAATAGTTTCCATATCACCGTTAGCATATCCCGTTATATGCTCTTATCATATTCTTCTTGTTTGGGTGGTAACGAGTACTCTGATCCTTATTTTCTGCCAAGTTGGGTAATTCACCGAAAAAAGCTGCATTATAGGTTGGTAATTTGTCCAAAAATACTAATGGAGGTCCATGCTGTTTAACTAACTCCTGTATTTCAGTATAAGAGGATTGTACGTCAAAGGGTTTTTTCAGCCAAGTATAGTTTTCCATAATCCTAACCAGGTCTGTAGTCTAAAAAACATGACTCATATAGGGGATTAGTAATACTTTGTATAGCTCAATATTATCCACTTGTTATCAAATAAAGAGTAGTAGATAACTGAAGCAATGAGGATAGAAACAAATTGTTGGTAACGGGTAATTCATGTGGTATGATTTTAATACCTACAGCAACAGTTTCCGGTAATTCTCTACACTCACGTGTACTTTATACTGAATTCAAGGAAGAATACCGCATTTGATTTTAATAATGCAACCAAAGGTTGGCCTTTATACAACAAATAGATAGGTAAATAGCCAAAAAGTTGGTTTATTGCTGTGTAGACGATGTATAATGGATGTTATCTGTGATACAAGTTTCTTGATGGTTCTTGCGACTACCCCAATAGGCCAGGTTGACAAAATTGAAGCCTATTTTGGCAAATTGAATTTTTTAATTCCTGATGTTGTGGTATCAGAACTAAAGGATTTGGAACACAAAACCGGCCCGAAGCGATCAAAAATGGCAAAAACTGCAATTGAAATGTCATTTTCTAAATTTCGAGTTGTAAATGTCGCAAAGTCGAGCCACGTTGATGAAGCCATAATAGACTATGCTATAAATCACAAATGTGCAGTAGCGACCATAGATAAGGATTTACGCAGAAGGTTAATGTTAAATAATCTCATAGTTCTTACATTAAGTAAAAACCGGTTAACAATTGCACGTTAGCTAAAGTTCGAACTTTGGTTAAAATATTAGGTGTCAATGTAGCAATTCAAGCATTATGAGAGCCTGGACTGTTTCCCTAACATTATGTGTTCTAATCAAGTTTGCACCATTTAATACAGCTACTACTTCAGATACCACTGATGGAATCAGACGATCCTCAACTTTTAGATTAAATAAATTCCCTATAAACGATTTTCTGGATGCAGAAATACAGATCGGCTTTGAAAAGACCTTGAGTTTATCTAAATTTGAGATAATTTCTATATCGCGTATGTACCATGGTATATCTCCGATCTGTGTATAGAAGGGATTTTTTCCTTCGTGTCTGAAAAAGCCAATTGATGGATCAATGATTATATTATTCTCGTTAATTTTTGATTTATTTGCTATTGATAGACTCTGTCTGAGAGCCTCTATCGTGCCCGGTACTTTGCCTAGGATAGATGATTGATTACCACCAAATGCGCCAATGATTACCGGTAATTGGGATTTCGATAAGAGATTCCCCATATTCTTGTCATGTTTTAATCCCGTAATGTCATTAATGGCATCAATACCATATTCGATGGTTTCTTTAGCTACTGCGGATCTTGGCGTATCGATAGAAATAGGTAGGCTGCAACTGCTTCTTACTGCTTCAATTGCAGGTTTCAGTCTTTTAATCTCCTCTTCGAAAGGTATGATGGTCTCGAGATACGGAGCAGTAGACATAGCCCCAATATCAATTATATTGGCTCCACTCTCCTGCATTTGGGTGGCTGCTTTAGAGATTTCTTGAATGCTTGTTTTGATTGAATTTTTATAAAATGATTCTGGACTTACATTTATTATTCCCATTATCCTGACTGGCATTCTACATCCAATAGACACCTTGCCGATTGATGTCAATTGACGTTTTTAATTATAGTGCCATGTTTAATTATTTGTATATTACAGTATTGCCGACTGATTATTATTAATTGCCACTTTGTATTCAGGCATGTACTAATACCTGATACGGTAAACATTCTGTCTCTACTATGCTGAATTTTCATATGATCTATTCTTTTAGTTATGTGGGCAGATGAAAAGGATGATATCATCTTCCGAGGAATTTGTGGGACAATACGTCATAGCTTAGTTTACTTTTTTTGACACAGGTTATATCAAATAGAAGCCATGGTATTAATAACTACTAATCCTGCCTAGAGAGTCTAATTAACGATAGGTTGGATATAAATATATAAAAAGTCAATTATCATAAAATGGATAATCAGTTGTTACATGATCCAGAATTAAATCCTTAGTGTTAGAATCTTTTGGGCACGTGGGCTGAAAGTAACTGTGACAAACTAAACATGGCGGCATCGAGCTCACATTAATAAAGATAGCATTAAGACTCTACGTGATCTCTTCATCTGAAACAAAGGGCATCTTTACCGCTTTTGAAAACGGATGCTTCCCCCTTTTAGCCACGACATACCATTGCAGTTTATTACCTGCTTGAAACGACCTACATATGCTATGAACAAACAGATAAGCCTAAGTATTGCTTGCTTTTCTTTGAAACATGATAGCTGTAAAATCACCGATATTAAAAAATGTGCATGTGATTGCCACCGCCATCATCACTATAAAAATCTAAGTTAATGGCTTCTCCTGTATCATGCTAAAGCTTTTAGTGTCAACTCTATTGACTTGGATCAATCATACTTGAAAGCGATAGAACTTTAGTGGTCAAGATCTAGATATTGCAGGTGGTGTAGGATCTATAAGGTAGGTATCGCAGTATGGCAGCTGTACCGCACCATACGAACAATCCCAACATCATTTACATCAATATTCAAATAAAAAGATGGTCCAATGAATGATCTGCCTATCTATATACAAGCTGGAATCTGATTAGGATCACATGGTGGTAGTATATCGCTGTGTGTTCGTCCTTCCCTAGATATCTTCTCTTGCTGGAGAATTAAAAGGAACTTTATTGTTAACTTGATTTACTGCTAACGCTGCTGGAATGCATACAAAAGCAATAACTAACATAACTCCTAGTGCTATGCAAATTGCAAGCATAACAGTATCTGTTTGTTTCATTGCGGAATTGAATAGAAATAGTTCTATATAAGGAAATTCGTGGGTCTTTGTTGAGGTTCAAATAATAATCGTCGTCACGTTCGCCATGATTATTATGGCCATTTCTGTTGTCATTGTCGTTACCATTACCGTTATTAGAAATAGCGTTAAGCTTATCTGCTATGGGGGGAGCAGTTCTAAGTGAAGTTATGAGTTTGTCAAACTTGTCTGGATTAATCGCATCTGGCGTTATCTTTTCTATCATTATACTAAGTTGATGCTACATAGCTTAGCTTACTCGCTTTATCTTCGAGTTGGAAGGCCCTGCTGTATCGAAAAATATCCTCCATTAACGCGTTTCCAACCAGCACGAATTGGATCCATTTGGCTGTCTTTTCTTCCAATACGTGCTGCTTCCCTTTCAACGGCGAATAGGTGTATACCCAGTATTGTCGCAATTTGTTGGTCGGTATATCCACATTGTAGATATGACTTTATTTTTGCACTTTTCTCAATCACTTTTTCGTGACTCTGTTATATCAAAAAATTATTATCGTTTCTGTTTAACTCTTAGCGACTATCTATGAGCCTTATAAAACCAAAAAAAGGTAGTGTGGCAGTCGATTAGTAGTACCTTTATCCGCCACCTGTATGGAACTTCTTGCAGACCTTGCTGTTAAAGTCCTGTTTGCATTGACCAAAGTTCTTTTCTGCTTTTGGTCCACCCTGTGCGAATGCAGAATTGGCGTTAATGACGGTTGTAGCTACTACTGCTGTTGCCAATGTTAGTGCTGCTACTATGGCAAATATTGAGAGTGTTGTCTTGGAGTTCATGTGAAAAATATTCTAGGTAACAAAGTATTAGAATCTCTTTGGATAGATAGCTTGGGAAATTACCTAAAAAAGGAACGGTTGCTTTTCTATACCGTCCTAAAGAACGCAGCCTTGTGTGTGACAACAACCACATCAACTTTCTATTATTGCAAAAGGTTGGAACCAAAAGTTTGCACGAAGGAAATCGCCATAATAGTCATTTTAGCTCTGCCAATAATAGGAGTCTCATATGGATGATATGGCAGAACTATGTTCTAGAATATAGTGATAATTCAGAGATAGAAGAAGCTGGACAAGCCACAAGCAAAGGAGTGAGAGATATGAGGAAAGGAAGCCGTCATCGGCTTCGGACCTAAAGCCTTAGGGTAAGCACTGACTTGCCATACTTGTTCCTTTGTTCGTCTTTAAAGGTTATATAAAAGCCATAACGGCAATATCAATAATGAATAATCATCAATCGAGGGCTACTTTCGTATTATTAACCGTAGCAGTAGCATCAGTTTTCATGTCAAGCGTCGTGGTCGTAACAGCGCAGGCACAGTCCAAAAAATTAGCTGAGCAAACACAAAAAGGGCCTAAGAGAACTAGAGCTGGGGAACTAGCAGTTAGAGCTCCTATAGTTATATCTGGTAACAATGTCTACATAGCATGGACTAGCAACAAGACCGGAAATGACGAAGTAATGTTCAGAGCATCAACAGACAATGGTGCTACTTTTGGAAATAAGATCAACCTAAGCAATACGCCTACAGCTGATTCACA
>JBKPMK010000479.1:0-2422 GCA_046732115.1 Thermoproteota archaeon | reverse complement strand
TTCAATCAATCTCAATATTCGCACCCTATTTTCGGTAGAAACACCTTTTCTACCTTTAAGATATTTTTCTAATAATGGACCAGTCTCAGGACTCCTAAAGTCCTTTTCAGATGGCATAGTAACCATTAACCCACCAGCAATGTCTTGAGCTAATCTGCTAATCTCATACGGAAATCTTGTGACATTATGTTTACAAACATTTGCTAGCATATCATCATTTTGGTAATTGCCAGAGGCAGTTCTATGTGCCTGATATGATGATGCAACTCCTGCAGCAAATATTGTTTCATTTAGATGTGTCATCTCTACTAGCTTATCCTTAATATGAGAAGCATTTGCTACTCCATTGTAGTCTGCAATGGCAGCAGCTGCTCCTATAAGAACATCTCCAAGACCTGTTTTGCACACATAGCTTCTTCTATGATAACATGTGAATCTTTCAATCAGCATTGAGGCAAAATCATGTTCCCCATCCATAAAAATAAGGTTATTTGGTACGAATACATTATCAAAAATTATCATAGCCTCTTGTCCAGAGAATTTGGCATTTCCAGCATCCAAGTCCCCTTGTTCCATACTTCTTGTATCACATGATTGTCTACCGTAAATGTAAGTAATGCCTTTTGCATCTGCTGGTACAGCACCAACTATGGCATAGTCTTTGTCTTCTTGCCTAAGCCTCATGGTCGGCATAACGAGAATCCAATGGGAATTAATGCAGCCTGTCTGATGAGCTTTGGCACCTGTAATATACACACCATTTTCATCTCTCTTTACTACGTGAACGAACATATCCGGGTCCTCTTGTTGAGATGGAGAAAGACTGCGATCACCCTTTACATCAGTCATTGCACCGCCAATTACCAAATTCTCTTTCTGAATCATCTTGATAAATTCAATCAGGCGTTTATGATAAATAGTGTCGTGTTTTGTATCAATTTCAAATGTTGTAGAATATAATGAGTTTAGAGCATCCATGCCTACACAACGTTGAAAACAGGTAGCAGTAAGTTGGCCAAGCTTTCTTTGCATCTTATTTTGGTTTACCAAGTCCATAGCATTATCTGCAATGTGTAGAAACCTATTTACTATTGTACCAGTTAGGGATGACTGTGCAGAAGCAATCTCAGGTTCTTCATTTGCTATATCATATGTTTCTGCTACAGCATTGATAGACGGACGGATCATTGGATGATCTACAGGTTCCTTTACCAACTCACCAAATAAATAGACAGTGAGGTTTCTGCCTCTAAGGCTTTGAATATATTCTGCACCGTTCTTTATAGGCATGCTATATGTAGTACTATGTGGCAATCTTATTTATGTATTGTTAAGTCATTTAAATAAAAAACAACCGCATAATGTAAGCGATTATGTTATTCTGTAAATACATCCATCGATGATAACATGATCATCATAAAAAGCGATTATGTTATTCTGTAATTGAGATCCTACCTTAGACATTATAAGGACATGTTTGGGTAGCTTACTGTAACAGTCAATGAATGGATACACTTAGTTATTGATTTCAATATGGCATTTTTGACATAACACAACCTTTTTTATACTTTCAATATTGCTACAAGCATATAATATGACAAAGATTGATCTACGTCAATTGATACGCAATTATCCCGATTTTCCAAAGCAAGGCATTCTGTTCAGAGATATTAATCCAGTTTTTCGAAGCAATGAAGCATTGAACTACATTTCAAATGACTTTTACAGCAGATTCAACTCTGAGAAAATCGATTATATTGCTGGAATAGAAGCGAGGGGATTTGTAATAGCCACTGCATTAATGTCAAAGTTCAACAAAGGAATGATTATGATTCGAAAGGCGAATAAGCTTCCTGGACAGACTGTCAAGAAATCATATGATATTGAATACGGTAGCTCGATAATTGAACTTCAAGAAGATACAATTAGACATGGTCAGAATATTTTGATTGCAGATGATTTAATTGCAACAGGTGGTACGGCCATTGCTGCTGCCCAATTGGTAGAAGAATTGGGTGGTAAAGTTTCAGGTTTTGCGATCGTGATAGAATTGGCAAGGTTGGATGGAGCAAAGAAGCTAAGGGAGATGGGTTATGATGTCCATTCTCTAGTGGTGTATGATTAAACAATGGCAACAAAATTTACTGCAGACATTGGCATTATTGGAGGCACAGGCGTTTATGATGCTGGACTCTTTAGTGATAAAAGAGAAGTGAAAGTATATACACCATTTGGTGATCCTTCTGATCTTATCACGATGGGAGAGTATGCTGGTAAGAAGGTTGCATTCATTCCTAGACATGGAAAAGGTCATCGTATTCCTCCACACAAAATTAACAGTCGTGCAAATATATGGGCTTTAAAGGAGATAGGTGTGAAGAGAATTATTGCTCCGACTGCAGTAGGGAGTATGAGATATGAC
>JBKPMK010000478.1:0-9398 GCA_046732115.1 Thermoproteota archaeon | reverse complement strand
TTTCTTTGATTTTCCAGTACTTATAAAAGAGTATCTCAGTTCCATTTAACCCATATTAGTTAATACTAATGGCCATTATAGCTGTCTTAGTAGTTAGTTGACACCCGTAAAATAGAGTTAGTATTACTTTGTATGGCTAAGCAGACCCAACAACAAATTAAATGGATATATTACAATGGCTAATAACAACGCGATTACAAATCCGCACAGTGTCTGTTATCCACATGGTTTTAATTTTTAGCATCAATTTTAGCTTTACTTATCGTTACAATTTCTTTGGAAAAGAGGAAGAACATTAGATTAATTAATTTGTTAGCCATATTCCTCTACCTAACAATCTTAAGCGCCTCTCTACATGTCCAGACCAGGCATCCATTTTGACGCATCTAATAAGTTTTCTATATTTCAAAATGACAGTAATTGGGAATCACACCTCTTAGAGAAGTGAAAATGACTGCTTCAGAGCATTATAGAAGACATCCTGAATTATTCAAACGAATTACAGAAGATGGCATTTTTAATTGAACGGCGTAAGTTCACATCTTTGGCTATAGAAATTAAAGTTACATTGAGGTGCATACAACTTTTCTGATTGTTCTCCTAGCTGATAAGTACTTATAAGATATTTTGGGTTCTGATATACTTTCTATTAGCAGATATACTATTAACTTACGTTTAGTAGCACTCTATGACGTCATTAGTAGAGTAAATATGGGTGAGTCTAATAAGAGAAATCTAAAAATAATAATAGCCGTTATAGCCGTAAGCATAGTAATTAGGATATTGATATATTATATAATTTCCAAATAGATAAAATTGAGAAGATATTTTACTGCTTCTGCGATTATACTTGCTTTGTTTGTTCTACTTTCCATATTGGTTTCGCCAAAAATCAAGTTTAACGGTAGTAGCAATAATAGCTATTCTTCACCTTCACCTGTCATAAAAACAGACTCGATAGCTTTTCTAGATGTAAACAATTCCCATTCCAAAATACTCAATCAACTAATGATTTTACTGACAAATTATGGAAGAGAGGTATTTTGGCCTATTGCAATCATACTCTTGTTTGTATTAGGCGGCTGGATAGGAAAAAATACAGCAGTAGTTATTGCAATATCTATGATTGTGCTTATACCTATAGGAGCAATAGCAAAAGAAGCAGTTGCACGACCAAGACCAGCAATACCAAAGTCAGACTTTTTAATTGCAGCAGATTCTGAATTTGCCTTTCCATCAGGACATGCACTGATTGTATCTGCAGGAGCAACTATAGCTTTGCTGTTATTTAACAACACGCCAAGAAAGCTCGTGGTATCAATAGCTTTGGCTGTCGAGGCAGCTCTTGTATGTATATCTAGAGTATATGTAGGAGGACATTACCCATTAGATTTAGTAGGTGGTATTTTGTTAGGAGCAGGAGTTTCTTTGATATTTGTAGGTATAGACAAGTCTATGGAAGTGTCAATAATAATGCTCATAAGAAAAAAGATACAAAGAAGGTAAAATAAATCTGGCACAATAGGACAATAAAAGGCGTTGTTCCTTCCTCTGGATAGACCCATCGTGTCTTTACATGTTTAAGTTCTTCTTTCCATTGCAATTCTGGGCTATTTCTCATGATTTTATTTTATGGGAATAGATATCGTTTATTTTATCATATCATATGCTATTAAGTTTAGAGAAGCAGCGGAAATGGTGGAACAACCTGCTGCTTCAGCCTACCAGTCATAGAGCTTGGAGGATATACTAGCTTACTAGTGCTCTATGATATAGTGGGTATCAGAAATATGCATTGAATATATTAAAAATCTGGCTTAACATGGTTATCTAATATTAATAATCTACAGTCAGCATACCATCTGTTGAATCAATAAGGAAGTTGTAGTAATAATAAATGACTTGTAAAGGCACATGTATACGTCATAAAGCTTCTGGTCGTTATGGTGCGGGAAATAAACGCTGCCACCAATGTACCTTATTTATAAAGTGGGATGGGATATTGTGCCCATGCTGCGGATACAAATTAAGAACAAGGCCAAGAGTTTCCAAGTACAAGGAAAAGCTAAGAGAACAAAAACGAATAGAGCGAGTTAAAGAAGTATTGAGAATCTTTCCTAATGTTTATTAGCAAAATTAAACAAGATGGTCGCATGAATTTATGTATGGCCGAGTAACTGCACTTGCAGTAATACTTGCTGCAATACTTGCTGGTACTCTTCAAGTAGCTACGGCATAGCAAAACTCAACTGCAATAGCACCAACAACATCATCAGAAGCAAAACCATTTTTAACAGTGGAAAAACCAATCCTGGGATTCGAAATTTCGTATCCTTCTGATTGGAATATTACTGATAACGATTTCATAATATCTTAAGCGCCAAACAACACTGCTCTTGTTACACTCTCAATTACGAATTTATCCTCTTACCCCAAAGCAAATCTTTCATTAGAGCAATACTCGTTAAACCAAATTAATACTATCAAATCAGTTGAGACCAAGAGGGTCGGAAACTTTTTGAAACTCATAGAGTCAAAGCCCTATCTACTCTCAGGTCAACCTGGCCATGAAATACTATTTTTAAATGGAACTAGTGCAGGTATTACTCATGACTACACAAAAACTCTGCTAGCTTGGTCTATAGTAGAAGGTAAAATATACCAAATTAGATATAGTGCAAAAGAATCTGAGTATTCCAATTTCATCCATACTGTGTTTTATATGATAGATTCGTTTAGGCTATTGTGAAGCAAATACGTATACCATGTAGTACATCTTTTTAACAGTTTTACTATTTCTATAATACATTACACTACTGACTAGATAAATCTAAAAATTTAAACAACGTAACAATTTACGAGCTTTGTTTTGCTAATCACTGGAATCATTGTAAAACAACAAAAAGAATCCAGCCCTGATGACACAGTAGATAAATATGAGGTAACACAAAAGCTAGACAAAATATGCAAAGACTTTATGGATAGTGGTTTATCATTTTAAGACTCCAATCGATGGTAAGTCAATACAAATGAAACGTCAAATGCTGCTGTAATAATCTCCTTATTTCTCACATTTTCATATTATTAGAATATTCTCTTAATTCAAAAGGAGTTACTGCTTGAACTGATGAAAATGAAACATTGCATAAATGACAGTATAGTTCACGATAATGATGGTGTTTGTCTTTAATAGTTGATGATAGTACAACGTAGCTGGATTTATGACAAGTAGGACAACCACATAATCTTCTATTTAGCTTTGTTTTGTTATTATTCCTGTAGTCTACCCGCATTATAATTGCTTGATAAATTGTGGCTATTCTCTTAAGCGAATGCGATAATTGTACAATCCATTAGTCTAGCAAATATCCTTAGTTACTATCTTATAGGATATCTAATTATTAGTTAAGATAATGGACACCCATATGTATAGCAGAATACAATACCTAATAGTATGTAATATATTCATAAAACACGAAGCATTACGTTGTCCTTGTTGATTTGACATCTTAACAAGAGCGACTCAACAGTGAAGCTTGTGAAACTATAAAGCATATGTATACATGTGTATCTAAAGTAAATCAAAAATAAGACTAGCCTAGAAAGTCTTCCTCATCACTATATCCTCTATCATATCCATTGCAGTATTCTGTGCTACCTGTACATCGATGTTGGTCTATATCAATATCATTACCACTTTTAAAATCTTTGTGAGCCTGAATTGCTCCATCATGATACCCCGCACAGTATTCTTTTCCGTTATTTCCATTACATGGGAATGCTTGTGCTGTTTGTAGGTATTGTTGTTGTAACAATACGGCAAATGTCATAATGGCAATGGTCGTAGCCACCATCACGGACAACATCTGCGTTCCTTTCATAGTATCATTATTATTATATATATTACACAAAAATATTAGGTATTTGGAACGGAATAGTATAACCATTTTTATTTATATTTTATAGTATTATTCATAGCTGTACGTCTATAGAATATTTCAAATTTGACTTACTTCTACATGACTTGTCCTGCTATAACCAGTCGTAGCAGAGTGTATCGACAAAAATAAAAATAAAAATAGCAAGATTATATTGTATACACAATAGCAATCTTGAATTAAAAAAAGTCTATTATCTATGGAAGCAGCGGGCTCATAGAACAAAGCAGAGCTGTAACCCGCTGCTTAATGAATCTCTTTTTGTCATATGTAACACTTGTAGATATAGCCATAACTTGGTCTGATAGCTGTGCTATAGCATCATCTTTCATTTTATCACGATTTCTCAATAATTAAGTTTTTCCTATGAATATCTCATTCAATCAACATTGATGCCAGAATGCTGATATCGACTCAATTGTTCTTCAAGGTTGGCTTTAATAGAATGGAGATTTTTTATTTGTTGAACTAATGATGCATTGTCAGATTTTAGCATAGTATTTTCGCTTTCACAGTTTTGAAGTCGGGTGCTAATATCTCTAATTGTTTTTCTAAGGTCCTGTTGCTTGATAACAACACCATGGGAAAGCGCTGCGATTATAGCATTATATGCAAGGTTTAACGTAGCTGAATCGGGTATAGGAGATATGGATAATTTGTTTGAATAGGCTTGTAGTCCATAATCTATAAAATCAGCTAAACTCTTTCCGTTATCATATGAGATATCATTAGCCTTGAAATCAATCATGCATTCACCTCTATGCAGCATTTCAATAAAGTTGTTAATACGTACCGTCTTAGCAAAATCCATCATTAATTAATCTAGTCCTTCTTTTCCATCACTCTTTTTTATTAATACCTGTTATGCATTTTGGCTTGCTACGGGTTTGTATTCATTAAGTATTTTGATTATTGTACTAGATGGAATATTTACACAGGTTGATATAACACTCACCATAGCATACAATAAATGGTATGCAAAGGAATATGCATACATCACAAGGCATTAGGACCTATAAGTTATGGTCGTTATGCTATTGGACAGAAACGCTGCCAGATATGTGACTTGTTTATGCAGTGGAATGGAATATTCTAGTGTTGTGGATGTAGATTAAGGATGGGACCGAAACTATTCTAACATAAGGCTAAGGTAAGAATAGAAAAACAAAAAGAAAAAGAAAAGCAGATACAAAGGTCTCAAAATAAGGAAAAGAGAGCTAGTATATGTTTGGAGCTATAATCTAAGGTTTTGCTTCATATACTATATTAAATGGTGTCTGAGTAGCACGCTTAAAATGCTTAAACCCGCCAGCCTTAACTACTTTTGATATACCTGCTTCTCCTGCTTGTGCTCCTAATGCAGGTCCATTTTGGCTTAATTATGCTGGTATACAAATCATAGTTGAAGCAGCATACAGCATACGACCTATAGGAGTTAAATTATCTTCAATCTTGTCATTTGCAAATGGTTCTACTATCATTACTGTCCCATCAGGTTTCTTGAGCGTTTGAAGTGCATGAGCTGTTGCTCCTTGTGGGTCTTCCATATCATGTAAGCAATCAAAGAATGCAATTAGGTCATACCCACTTTCTGCATCAGCAGGAGCTGGATAATTAGTAGATGATGCTACTTCAAATCGTATTCTATCTTCACCTAAACCTTCTTCTCTTACCTTGTTTCTTGCGTATTCTATAGATGCACCATGGTTATCAAATCCATAAAACTTGCAATTAGGATAAGCCTTTGCCATAAGTATGGTAGAGGTCCCATAACCACATCTAATATCAGCAACTTTTAGACCTCCTTCTTGCTTAAGTCTCTGTTCAACTTTGCCATTCTCAAGAGCAGGAATCCATGAGCTTACAAGGTTAGCGGTATATATTAGTGTGGCAAATTTTCCTGTTCCTTCAAATAGGTCTTTATCATGCTCTCCCCACGCAATTCCTTTACCTGTTTTAAATACTTCCAAAATTTTTGGCTCATCTCGATAAAAAGACATGTTTGCTTGAAAACCACCTATAGCGTATACAGGGCTATTTTCATTAGCCAACACTTGAGCATGTTCATATGGAAGAGTATATCTCTGAGTAGAAGAATCATAAGTCAAGTATCCACTTGCAGCTTGATTTGCAAGCCATTCTCTTATGTAACGTTCAGAAGTTGACGTCAGATTAGCAAGCTCTTGTGAAGTAATTGGTTTTCCAAAATCAGACATCGCTTTGTACAAACCAAGCTTATCTCCTATGTATACTAAAACAGCACTCGCTGCTCCTCCAAAATCAGATAATATTTTTCCCATAAATTGCTGAAGCTTTTCATTGTCAATTGTCTGTGTTTGTGATGACGTTGATGTTGAAGAACTATTACTACTCATATACTATACCCATAGAATTTGATTCAAATTTATAAGCATGACTTTAGTTAACCTGACGTACAAGATATAATCAGAATTGAATTCTTTCATGATATATCAAAAATATAAAGGAATGGTTTTAGCTTCAGAAGCAATAGCCTTCCGATTACTATTATTATTGCTTCTTAGAAAGTTGAAAATCATATAGAGATAGAGTTAGTAATACTTTGTATGGCTGAGTATTATTATCATGTAAATCCAAATATAAACAATAAAGCACTCTACAACCAGCAGATCAAGATGGATATAATGATAGGGGAGGAGCCCGGCTAACATGTGTTATTACAAACATATTTATCAATTTTATATAAAATAAGCTAGAAAAATAAATTGCCAAAATCCTAGCAATAATTCTTATTTACTCATTTGGATTACATATTTGATACACAATGACATTGTGCAGTGACTTATTTCTAAATAGAAAAATAACAATATTTGTTTTGACTGCTTCGACGCTGTTCCTGTATTTATCGTCTCCTTATTTTAGTAATCAATACATAATGACAGCTCATTCTTCCTCTTCATCCTTATCCTCATCGTTGAAACACAAGAATATAGGTGAAGGAGAAGGTACATTACAGATTTGCTGTTCTTGGGGTGATCGAATTGCCGATGGGATATTGACTTATAGAATAAGTGATGGCGATAATTCACAAGTTGTCAAGATTGTTCATCAAGCAATAGATGAATGGAATTCAAAACTTCCCAACATACAACTTCAAGAAGTTACTGATAACAATACACCCGCAGATATAGATATAAAGACAAGTTCCAAAGCACCACAGGTAGCTCGTTCTACAATTCCTACTATTGTTGGAGGTCACACACTAGCACCAAGAAAGAACATCAAATTGGTACAACCAGGAGAAGCATTCATTAGCTTTGATGCCAGTGGTCTTATAGCCCATGTAGATATGACTATATCTACAAGAGCTCTTGGAAACTCAATTGGCTCGTCTAAATTAGAGTCAATAGCTAAACATGAGATTGGTCATGCATTAGGAATTGGGCATACAGACTTTGTTGGAGATCTCATGTCTCCGGTTCTGACGGGCAGAACAGATACGAGCATATCTGCATGCGATATTAATGGCATAGAACAGGCTAATCAATGGAAATTGAAAGATAACTCAGACAGCGGCAACAGTCCATATGCTACATCGTTACAGTTTGTAAGATGTTAATGCATAGATCCAGCATATGGTAGCTCGGCATTTGGTATGGTGGTAACGCAGTGGGAAGATAATCATATTCAGATATTGCATGCAAAAAGTATCATAGACCTGATTACAATGAATGTTATCTATGTATTAATTTCCAAGTATCAGGTTGACAAGATATAGATTGATGGTGCTAATCCTTCGTTAATTAAATCACTAAAGCTGCAGATAGGTGAAGATGCAGATTATGATAAAGTAATTGCCAGGTACAGAACAGAAGTACTAGGCGATAGTTGGAGTCAAAACGTGCGAATTGTTCTTGTCAACTTTAACAAAGAGCATAAAGCAATGTTAGGACATTGCAAAATGTTACTGGAACAGGAACCAAGAAAAATTGCTATCAATCCAGATAGATTTGACAAATTAATTACTGCACTACGAACCGCAGTTGATAATGATGGTACGCTAGACAAAGAGGCAACTTCATACAACGGCAAATTTTATGCTTTTGGACTAACTGAGAAATACATGAAAAACCATTGTAATAATCGGTGCTTTGGTAGATGGCGTGCTTAGGATAAGATGAAAAATATTTTGACAAATTTAATAAATCGTTCAGATAAAATCCATACCTGATAAAATCAATGAAACAATGATGCTTTCATCAGACTAAGAAGAACAAATAATGAAAATATCTCATCATATCTTATTATCATTACAGATCTACTAACAAGAAAAAAGGTGTCAAGGCATGGACGAAAAAGAAAACTACTGATAACCTAAATAATGATGTGATGTATATATGGCATAACACGTATGAGTGAGCAAGAGGACAAGACTCCAGAGCAAGTATCAGATGAAGATTACAAAGTAGCACCAACAAGTGCAGATAAAGAGAGATTGAATAAACAGCGTACTCTCATTGATAAAAAGGAATAAGAACAGTAAAAACAAGCAACAGGCGAAAATTATTAGCAGCTTCCCACAGAAACAAACGTGAAAGAGGAGCTAAAGGAAAGGGTAGAGTAGGGGCACATAGTGGTCTTTGTCTGGCCGTGAAGTAATAGAACTAAAGTCAGAAAATTAATGGTACATTATTTACAGCAGTCGCAGAAAACATGTCATTTAGGGTTGTGCGGTTCATAAGCTAATAAGACTAGAAATGATGTCTATACATACTCTCTATTAGAGAACAACTGCATATAGTCTCGTACAGTCTACGTCATTGTTAGTTACTATGCATAATGGACCTAAACGTACTAGATATTCTACTCTTCAATAAATTATTCCGCTCTTTCTGTATTGACTTTAGTGTCAGCTTGATATGATTTGTTATTATCCCCCTTCCCATTCCCATTACCATTACCATTTATGAATGGCGGGGAATTGCGTTTCATTACTTTTAATAGGTAATTTCGTATGCGCTGCTTCTCTTCTTCGGTTACTTTTCCATCAATTAAATCTATAAGAAACAAATCCAATGTTGCCCCAATCTGATTTTGACTAAATAATGCTTCGGCCTCCACACTGAATTGACTTTTCCTATGCCAATACCCAATAGCCATTCCAAGTGGTAGATATATTGCTATAAACGCAATAGCAAATATCCATATACTGCTAAAAATTGAATTGAGAAAAGGTGCTTTGTCAATCAACAATTGATATTGAACAGTAACGAAAGTGGCAAATGTCATTAAAAATACCAAATAAATACTATGACCATTTCTGAAATCAAGCCAACGCCTTCTCCAATTACTATTTCCTATTACCAACATGAAAATTCTTGATAATCTAGCCTTGTTCAATGGCATTATGTTTTCCTTTAACAATATTTCTTCCTTTGTATTATGGAGATGTCAAATCGCTTTTACTAAAATATCATAAAG
>JBKPMK010000477.1:0-3342 GCA_046732115.1 Thermoproteota archaeon | reverse complement strand
ACGCTGACACCCACCGGTCCAATAAATGGACAGTTAGCACAGGGCAATATATCATCTATCGATCTCACAGGACCATTGAAAGGAATGCAAATATCGGATCTCGCTAGACTTATCGAAAATAACAATGCATACATAAATGTTCAAACAAAACTATATCCAGATGGAGAAACTAGGGGACAGATTTCCAGATAGTCTTCCTCGAATATCTACACTATTTCCAAAATTATGAAATTGTTTAAGACGTTTGTTACTCCACTAGCTGCTGATTATTCAAGATTCATTCATTGGATAGCTAGTAGCACTAGAACTAGATGACTTTGAGGTAATGATCGATGTTTATCTAAGGATTCATTTCTTGGAATATCGTTTGCTTTTTTATCATTATGTTGAATATCATTTCTCTTACCTGCTATACTTGTGTAAATCCCATCAACTATTTTTACATCATCATCTTTAACTTCTGTTAGGACTGCCTGCTCTTCCAACTTTTGTATATCGCAATTCAGTAATCTTAGGACTATTTTATCAGCTTCCAGAGTTCTATTTTATAGACATCGATATCAAGATCTTGATAGTTTATAGAATATCCCTTATACCCATCTTCTTGGTATCCAGTTTTATAATATCTAATCAAACTACCAGACTCTTTGTTTAGCGATTTACCTATTTTGTGCTGTGGTGTATAAGACTTGTAGTCGTCAGGATCTTTATTTAAGATAATAGGATATGGCAATAAAGAAGGATCAACTTCTGCTGCTTCAAGTTGTTCTATTATGTCCTTCCAACATGCCTGTTGCAACAGTATCTATATACAAGTCTCTGTATCTGAATGGATAAAGAGAGTTTTTGATAAAGTTATGATGAAATACTTTGTACATATCGATTATTTTCTTATCAATATGATAGGTATGGAATCCACAATGTCAGTTTATCATAATCATAAAATATTATTAATGAAACGATGTATGCTGCAGTAACAAAAGCTGTAGCTGCTCTGTATTCGTGGTTGCTGCTGCACCAAAAGAAAAATACTAGAAGTAGTATGGTCCTATATAGGATCCTTAAAGCATTTCCTTATAAAGTACTCATTATATTTTCAAAAACTATGCCTTTGAATATATTGATCACATCTAACTTGTGAATGTGATCAATATGAATGTGACGAAAACAAAATCAAGCGATAGCCTTAGAAATGAATGTTAGAATCCATTAATTTGTTCATATGTCTGAAATTTTGAGATTGGTTTGCCCATCTGTCTATCTATTTTCCATAAGATAATGAATTTTCTATTTCCTTTTATGAATAGAATTTAGAGAATTCATAAATACAGTATACATTTGTTACTTATGAACAAGTCTATAGCGCTCTGGCAGTACCTTTTTTATTAATATTATGTTCTAGCATTTCATAATAATATATTCCATTTTGGTCTATCTGCTAATCCTGAATAGACATCCTCTATGCTACTACGGAAATCTTCCAATTTTGTATTAAAGCCACCATAATCTTTAGTTGAATTAAATCTATTATTCAAGTCCATAATGATACTCTGCACGTAATGGGGCGGATAAAAGTCTTGAAGCATTCTTTCAATGTCTTTAAGATTTCTTTCTATTTTCTGCTTTTGCAAAAATTCCTTGGCTGCATTATCCGCATATTGAAATAAATTATACATGGAAACTATAGGATTATTATTATTATTATTATTATTATTATTCACGTTACCTATAGAATTACCAACTTTCGCATTATTGCCTGATATTACGCCTTCTGTGGATTGTGCCGCATATGTTGAAGTGTTCCATGCTGATGGGCGAGATTTTCCGTTAACGCACAGAGGATCGCCATATTCATTCTGATGAACAACAGTAGATCTGCCACTATTTTTTCTGTTCTTGTTTCTATATAACAAGGGATCCCCTGGCTGATATTTTCCCGATACCCTACCCACCAGATATTCAACAAATCTTACAATCTCAGCCTTGCCGAAATGAATATTTTGATTATGCCTATTAGCATTATATTTTCTGGTGAAGTCTTGTGCACATATTGAACACACATATGAGGGTTTTTTTATCAGATTTGAAATCATTCCTTTGTCTATATTATAAACACAGCTCTAGAATAAAAAAATCTTTGCAAGATTACCATCATTTCAAGCTACCGGGAGCGACGCAGAGTCGCTATTTACCAGAGCATTTGCGCATTAGAATTGAATAGAAGATTCATCTTAAAGACAGCTTTGTACCCTCATGTTAATGGCATGTTAAAGATAATTTCTGATCATAAATACATAGATGATCTCAATATCAAACAGTTTAGCCTTATTGATGACGGCTGCAATCTTCATGGGAACATTTGTCTAAATATGGACATCATGACATACATCAAAAAATAATGTTTACGGTCATATTAACCAAGATAAGAAGGGATTTTATTTATAATAGCATTCATAATCCTTGCTGTTGAAAAATGATATATGAAAAGCTAGCTCAATATGGTTCTTTCATATAGGATTCTAGTTAGAATTTCATTTATAATTCATGGTTTTACTAAGCTCTCGGATTGCCAAGCCACGCGAAGCTTCTATAGCTGGTATTATTTACGTAAGATTACTTATCGGTAATTTTGCCGCGATAACAGTTACTGGTAATGATGTGTAGAATATGGCTATATTTCTATACTGACTAGTATAACTCAATAGCTACTATCTACTGTAGTTTCCAACATTTTTCTTTTCCAACGTTACTAACTTCTTTAGTCCAATTACTATCAGCTTTTCCAGCCCTTATTCCATATGCCTCTTGTCTTTTTTTAATAGAACCCTCGGTTACCAGATCCATTTTTCAATCGTGTTTGTAATACTATTAATGCCACTTACAATCTTTTGTGTACTATAAATGGAATTTCTGCATGATGACACAACCTTTGCTTTCTTACTGAAGATGGGAACACCAGTATAGTCTTTGGCATTGATTATTAGTGTAGTTGCGAATCTTATTTAGCTAGTAGTTAAGAAAGAAAAGGTAATTGTATCATTTAGCATACACGGCTGCAGCTGTTGCTACTGCTATTAAAGGTAATGCATGTTACACATTTTGAGTTAATGTATTCGCAATATCAAAAACATCAATTCTAGTCATCTCGAAATGGTGCTATGTTTATCCCTTCTTCTATCGTAAACAAGTATAACGATTCCTCCAACGAGGGCAATAATTCCATTAACCATTAAAATAATACCAACCAATATCCCAAAAAAAGCTAACCCTACATCTATACCAACGCTCCTGAGAGATTCTCTGGCAGCAGTTTGATTGAAATTGAGAGCTTTTCTGATTATG
>JBKPMK010000476.1:0-4350 GCA_046732115.1 Thermoproteota archaeon | reverse complement strand
CAATAAAGCAGAGTATTCATATGATATATACGATATTCAGACCTTTATCTTTCAAAGACGATTTTTTTAGATTATAATAATGTAGTATGTTTCTAATCATATATCATAGAACTCCTCAAGTAAAAGGAGATATTGATACTCCAGTAGCATAATTGAGAGCGTGATGACACTTGCATTTATGATTGCCTTGACCATGTTCTGAAAATTTATGATTACACGTACGATAGTTACAGATGGGCTCTATTTGTTGACCGTATACATCCATGGCTATTGTTTGTCGTTGCCCCGTTGATGATTGTTCTACAATTATTGTAGTAGGCCGAGGGTATCTGTCTAGAACTGCAGAATTATCTCTCTGATTCAACCTTCTCTAACTTCCAGTGGCAACTATAACAAAATCCGCACTTGACACAGGTAAATGGTGTTCTAATGTGATAAGAAATGCATTCTTTGTAAGTTGATACAAGAGTGTCTCAGATAATCATCTCTCGGTTACTTATGCTCTAACCACCTCCATAAACTCTTACCGTCGACTATGTTTCGAAATAAGAAAATAACAAACTTTGCAGAGATAGTAACTAGTATACATGGTAATAGGAAGATAATTCCTTTTCGCGTAAATAGAGGTTCAGCCATTGCCTACCTCATCATCACGTGATAGGAGACTTTGATATAATATGCTACATGGTAAAATATAAGAGTATACTATCAATAGTATATAGTATCTATATAGTGCATTGTGATCTAAATTCTTCATGTTAGCAAGAGCGATAGAGAAGAAATTCGGGGGGACATTACTATTCTAGCTTTCCTTCTGTTAATGGTCTTATTGGGACCTGGTCTTTTCTTACCTTGAGTTTATTGAATATATCGGCAGACTGTTGGGTTTCATCCTCTTCTACTATCTCTATTCCTATATCTCTCTTTATTACATCTCTTCCCTCCCTTGCTGCAGTAAGCAATATCTGCGCATTTTGATAGTCTATGAACCTTGTATCTCTTGATAAAGGAACAAAGGTATCATTATCTCCAAATTCTTTTAGCAATTCCTCAGGATACATTGGTATTTCTTCTGTACTTGGATATTTGCCACCATCGGTTACTGAAGATACTGCTGGCTTTTTTGGATTGATAACTGAAACAATATAGCTTGCTTCTTTTTCAATTCCTAATTCTTTTTGAGCTTCTCCTGGCTCTTTTGGCAATTCAAGAATGTATGCTAATTCTGTATGGTTTTGATGATGCTTTACAATCGCATATTTTCCTTCTCCAACTGGTCTTGCCGCATCCCCTTTTCTAAACTCATCCGATGAAAGCTCCTTTATAAGCTCATTGGCATCTTTAAATACGCCACCAACTCTGGCCCAATATCTTTCTGATGCCCTAGCCTCTGTTTTTCTCACTTCAGGAAGCGATTTCTTACCTATAACAAAAAGTCTGTATAGCTGACCCTCTTCTGGTGCAGTTACCATAAAGAAGCGTCGAACATCCTCAATACCTTTTACCTCTTCAGCGCCTTTCTTTGGCCTATAGAAGAAGTATATGTCGCCTTGTTCTAGAATCTCAGCTTCACTATTACTGTTAACTTCTTTTTGTTGTTTTTGTTGATTCATATCTGGACTTTGCTCTCTAACTTATTAAAAGCGAGAAGTTACATTCTTCACAAAAATAGTATAGCTTATCAAAATCATAAGATAATGTCATTATATCGTGGCAGCGAGGACAATCTATTTCTATCTCCATGTCTGGTTCTCGTTCAGTTTGTAAAGATTATTGCTGCTTGCTCATACTGAAAACTCATGCTGTTATCACCCTTATTATAGTCTGAAACACTGATTAGGAAGGGGAGAATAGTATAGTACATAATTGGTACGGTACTTTACAAATAAATTACCCTCTCTACCCTGCCTGCTAGTATCTAGCCTAGTTATATATCAGTCAAAGTAGAATAAATAAAATTTCTGGTGCAACAGTGTGGACTGGCGTAGATGGGTTTGGCAAACGCAGAAGAGCCATTGCTTATCTGGAAGGAATAATCATCAATATGCCTATGATGATAGAAGTAATAGATGAAAAATTAAAACTAGAACCATTACTTCCGCAGATAAGAAGAATGGTTGGCGATAATGGGGTAGTGACATTACATGAAGTTAATGTGATCTAGAGCATAATACCAATCAAGTAAGATTGGACATTCTATTCCGGAACTTGTTTTTGAATCTCATCATCCTTGGTCTAGATCTTAGTTTCGACTTACAGCAATGACAGAGATTTGAGTTATTCTGCATGGCATAAATGAAAACTTCACATATGCTACACCACCTTTGACCCTGATCGTATCGGCCTTGGCCTTCCCTTATTGGCATTAAGGTCAAATTAGAACATCTTGATAAATGGCATATTCCTTTACAAGACATAGTTCTAGACTTCTGACAATATATGATTGCTAAAATCTAATATATGTTATGTAACAGTAGTTACAAGGTAATGATTTTCCACATATATTCCTTAAGAATCATTGAACAATAAAGTTGCTTTAATTATTGCTCATTTATCACGTATTTTGTTAATTGATATATTCATGTGCATCATCGTACAATTTAAGAAGTAATAAGACTATCTGAAAATTGAAGATCTTTTTCCAAGAGGCCTTTTAAAAATACTGCTAGCCTATCAAAGCTAATATTATATTTGCAATTTAGTTTTGGTTTCAATCTAGTGTCAGAACGTACACCAATCGAAATAGCTGCCTTTCTGAACGCAGGGTTGTCATTCTCTGAATCACCTAAGTATAGTATATTTTGTTGTTGTTGTTGTTTTTGTTTTTCTTGTATATTTGGAATCTCGCGGCTAATGTAGTTGAATGCCATATCTTTATGACAATTTGCAGCATACACATCAATGAATGGATGTGTAGTATAAGTCTGGATATGAATACTGGGTCTATTCTGTTGCTGAAGTTCTCTTTGCTTTTCAATTATTAGTTTTATTAACTGTGGCTCTGACTTGACTTTAAAGTACTGCCAATCATCTCTATGTCTCCAGTCTATAGTTATGCCTACTAATATTTTCATTGGTGTAACAGTAAACTTTTGGTCAACAATTACTTCCTTAAAATCTGAAGCTATTTCTTCTGATAGTTCGGACAATATTTCCGAATTATGCTGTAGTGTATTATCGTCCACACATATATACCTGTTTTTAATACACCTAAAATCTCTACATTGTGGAATTCTATTAAAAGATACATGTTCTTTAGGATCTGTTGGTTTGAGCATTGTTTTTTCATGTCTATTTATTACCAATGTTTCAATACCGAAATACAGGAAATGATACTAGCGAACCTTGCCCTATTGTGAAGAAAATGGAAATCTTTGCTAGAGATGATACAAACAGGGACTTGGATAAATTCCAAAGAACCTCTTCCAGATCCGCAAGTATAAAACTTTCTTCCTGTTTCCTAATAGTGCCACTAGGACACAAAGTTCCATCGTAATCTGACAAGATGGTAGTTATTTGCATATAGGCACTATCATTGTTAATATAGATTTGTAAACGTAAAAACGTAACGGTTGTTACAAACCCTCTAGAAGTGGAAGATAGAGGACTTAGACTAAATAACGTATAATAAAAAGCTTCAGATTATAATGCAGCTCCTAATGTATAGAATTAAACCTCTTTATGCTTTTTGGATGTGAAAGTTCTGTGAACTTATCCATCATCTGCTGACATTTTTCGAGTAGATTTTCAACTTTGTCAGCGGCTACAGATTTTTCAACCCAATCAAGTGATCTAATTCTCTCAAACCATCGCCTTAAGCCTTCTAGCGATTCTTCCATTTCTTCTGCCTCATGAGGTGTAGTCTTCTTTTTATCAATATTCTGATTAATTTCATCTATAAATTCTTGGCATTCCTCAAGAATTTCCTCATATTGTTCGTCACGTTCTGTTCTGAACATTTTCAAGATATTATAGTGATCGGCTTCACTGATTCCTTTGCCTTTGATTTTCACAATTCTGCCATTTTCAGATATCATTTTATCTATTTTCTGTATGCTTTTTCTATTTTCATTATTGTCTGGTATAATGGATAAGGACATTTGTGGGTAAAGTGCTCCCATACGTTTAAGTTCTCTCCATATTCGGACCTTGAGCCTGGAAGGTTCTGACGGTACATCATATAGAAGTAATAGCCAAGAAGCAGGTTTTTCATTAGTCAAAACTAATATTATAAAATATTACTATGTTTTATAACGTTATCGAAATAATTTTTGTATCTGACTTGATTAGCAATTTATTGATCAAGTCATAAATTTATTAATGTAACAACCGTTACATTTATATGATTTG
>JBKPMK010000475.1:0-1375 GCA_046732115.1 Thermoproteota archaeon | reverse complement strand
TTGTTAGCAAGGGCGGTTCATATGACATGTTGGGAATGGACGTTTCACATTATAGAGAAGTCATCCCAAGAATTCGTGATCTAATTAATATGTGTAGAGATGCAGGAGTTCCAATTTTTTATACACAGGCTGTAAGAGAGGCTTCAGGTATAGATCTTTTAACAAGGACCCACAGGATTTTACCAAAATCCAGGGAAGAGCGTATAAAGAAGAGACCAATTTGTATCAGGGGAACTTGGGATGCGGATATAGTAGATGATATAAAACCGCATGAAAAAGACCACGTGGTTATAAAGAGAAGGGACTCAGCGTTTCATGATACAGAAACAGGAGTCTGGCTTAGGAGTATTGGGATAGATACGTTAATCTTTTGTGGTGTAGATACCTCAATTTGTGTTGAGACCTCATTGCGAGAAGCATTTAATATTGGATATGATGTAATACTTGTTTCAGATGCAACCGCTTCGAGTAACAAGAAACACTACGAATCTACACTCGAGAATGTCAGAGATTACTATGGTATAGTAATAGAGTCAAAAGGCCTATTTAAATATCTGTTCCCGCAGGCGCAGTCCAACGCGGCAAAGAAACGAATCAGATAATATATTATTTTATAATATATAACATTATTTGTACATAATATTGAGCCATACAAAGTATTACTAACTCTATTTTAGAGGTGTCACTAACTATTAAGACGGCTACAATTACTATTTGGACTTAAAAGATAAGACTAGCCTCTTATGATGGCACAGGACAAAACTGTAGTAACAGCTATCAGACCAAGTCATGGCTTTAACAGCTAGAATGCAGGAATTTGCGAGGAAGCAGCTATAACCTGCCGTTGTATGATAACAAGAGAAACCATATCAGTAGTTTCATTTTCGTCCACCTTCGACCATTCGTATTACCTTTCAGCTGGCTTTATTCACCTATTTGAGATTGAAATGTTGAAATCGTTGCTATCAGGTAAAGCTATAACCTCTGATTTTCATTTTTCTCTATAAATGGCATAACCTTATTTTCAATTACATCCATAACATTAGAATTCAAATCAAATGAGAGCAAAATATAGTAAAATTTGCTTTCATCATCTTACTTCTTCTCATGAGACATGAACAGAGGATAATTAGACAACAGAAAAGTGAAAATAAAAAGAAGAAGAATAATGACTTGCTTCTACATATATCTACATTTGTAGCATAGCAGTTCTGCTTTTATGGCCATGCACCACCGCCTTGAGGGCCACCACCCATCATTCCATGTTGCATCATTCCCATGCTAGGCTGTCCCATCATCATATCATTAGGAGGACCCATCATCATTCCCATGCCAGGTCCTCCTCCACCCATCATCATGCTACCCATTCCCATGG
>JBKPMK010000474.1:0-6817 GCA_046732115.1 Thermoproteota archaeon | reverse complement strand
CTTTTAGGCGGGGCAGATTCTTTATTGGCCCGAATGGACAAGAAGAGCGAACACTATCAATGCATCACCGCAACAGCGAATCAGCATTTAACCCTGTGTGTGGAAGTAGTGGTTTCATCAATGGTGTTGTAAAACTGCCTGACGGTAGGATAGAGCGAAGAAAAGGCATAATACAAGATTTGATGAATATAGAAGGAGTAAAACCCGAGAAGATTGACAAGGAGCAATATTACTTGCAGGTAGTCGGCTGAATAAAAAAGAATCAATTTGAGTTCGCTGTACATCTACATTGTCAAACACGACGTCGAGTTTCTCATCAATGCCAGTTAATGTTCCATCCTAAAAATTGCCTGCCTAGATGAAGGAGAAGATGTATTTTTCATAATATTACTTTGTATATGCAATTACAGTACATTCATAACGAAGCGCACTATGAAATGATTAGTCCAGGCACATACACAATTTTAGCTACCGACACATATACAGAACTGCTACTATGAAATCTTTTTTACTACATGCCGACAAGGAAAAGTTGTTGGAAAAAGCCATTAAAACAAATTTACACCGCAAGACTTAACAGCTGCACAAATTCAGTGATACTTCAATGGATCTTGGAGGAAAAGAAAAACAACAACAAGCAGGACAAGCCGATAACGAAACTCTCCTAACTTTGTCTAACATACAATATCTAGTCGAAGGTTTGGACTCACTACTTCATACAAACCTTGATGGTGACAAACGCGCCAAAGTTATAAAGTTAAGAGATGAGCTTTCTGCTTATGTTAGTAGTATGTTTGTTGATTAATCACCAACAAATGCTTTGAGTTTAAGATAAGGTATAAGAATGAGCCACATGCATTAACTTCAATAATCTGGATGAAACAACAACTATTCGGGGAATTCTGTGACCAGCTCATTAAGCTCAATTCTTCAATTAGGTTCGTTGGAATAGCTGATGACACTGGTTCTCTATTATCGATCTCGGAGCGCAAGGGCCTTAAGCCTTTACTCAATTACAAAGAAACCGAACAATATGCAATTACGGCTGCGACGCGCCAGTACACACGGCTGCGCTGGCAATATACTTTGGGTAAAGTCGATTATACATGTTCGGTCTATGAAAAGCTAATCAGAGCAAATATTCCTATTGCAGATGCCAAAAATCGTCTAGCCTTCGTTATATTGTTAACCTTTGATATAGGAACAGACAATTTCCATCAACTTATGACAAAAAAGATAATACCGCTTATTCGCAAAAATAAAGCGATATTTCTTAAAGAAGCCAAAAAAAATCAATAGATCATCATTTCATGTAATATTGAGCATTTTGTTTTGTGTCTATGCATCGTAATAAATAACCAGTAAGACATAATATCATGGAGATGAATTATATAACAGAATACGATATAGATAATGGTAATATATGACATATAATACCCGTATTCATTCTAAGATGAATGTACGATATAGTAGTAAAAAATGGGATTGTTTTTTAGCATATGCACTTTCAAAATAAAATATTGAAAACAAGCCAGGTTCAGACAGTAATATGAATACATTGATTCAGAAAATCAGGTTATTGGGACGAAAAAGAAACACCGCAAATGATAGATCAGAGCATCATCACGCCACTGATGAGAACAAGCGGGTACGTGAAAACATCTCACTTAAAGTATTTCGAGCGAATGCTGCGAAACAAAGTGGAGCCCATACCTTCGATTACTTTAAGATCCCATTGAAGCGTTGGACAACGGTTCTGGATGCACTTATCTATGCAAAGAGCTATATCGATAGCAGTATTGGAATAAGATATTCATGTAGAATGGCATCATGTGGTTCATGTGGAATGAAGATTAACGGAATTCCGCGTCTTGCTTGTTATACGAACATTTCGGAACTAGAAGGAGACACAGTTACGTGCGAACCACTCCCAAACTTTCCCCATATACGAGATCTAGTAACAGATTTTTCACAATTTTTTACTCATCATAAGGAAATAAGCCCATATATTTTTAATGAAAAGGCAGACATTAGGACACAAGCTAATCAACAAGTAAGAGAAGAATTGTTATCTGAGTTCATTCAAACTCCACAAGATGTCGAGAAGTACCTGCAATTTTCTTATTGTATAAGATGTGGATTATGCTATTCCGCTTGTCCTACAGTCGCTACAGATACAAAATTTCCTGGCCCGCAAGCACTATCACAAGCATATAGATATTATGCAGATACACGCGATAATGGCGCTAGAGAAAGGGTGAATTATATCGATAATAATCACGGAATTTGGAGATGCCATTTCGCCGGATCTTGTAGTCAAGTATGTCCAAAAGGCGTAGATCCTGCATTAGGTATTCAATTGTTAAGAGGCCATTTGATTAATTTCGCAAAGAATGAAAAAAAATTAGCTGAGTTAAGAAAAAGATAAAAAATTACCCGAGGTGCTGCCTATGCACTACATGAAATCTCAAAACTTATTGTAACCTATTTCGTATCAAATTGAGAACAAAAATATACTAACAATGATCATGATCAGTACTGCACCACTGCTCGTCGTCACGATTACTGAGCCATTCGTCTAAAGAGGAAGCAAAACTTTTTCTTTTATATTCACTTAACTATTATATCATCGCGGTTTGTTGTAAAAACATGGAACTGATGAATTTCAAATATGATGAATATAATGTAATTTATCCAAGATCTTATTTTCAATTCTTAAAAGAGGTTTTTGTTCTTGATGTTTATCGTAGCAGTCTAATAAAGAGAGACGATATTGTTTTAGATTTGGGAGCTTGTACAGGAGATTTTTGCATCATTGCTTCAAATAAGGTTGGGCGAAATGGAATCGTAATTGCCTTAGAACCTGATTCTGATAACTATGAATTGTTAAAATTTAATATCAAGAAAAACAAATGTCAGAATGTTATCGCTGTTAATATTGGCGCAGGAAGAGAAGATGACCAAGAAAAGGAAATCATAGCTCCTTTTGACAAGCCATCCAGGGGCAAGATTAGTACCTTGGAAACCATCATTAAAAAAATAGGTATAGACAAGACGATAA
Organism: Thermoproteota archaeon; assembly: GCA_046732115.1. Classification (GTDB taxonomy): domain Archaea; phylum Thermoproteota; class Nitrososphaeria; order Nitrososphaerales; family Nitrososphaeraceae; genus JAFAQB01. The sequence goes on along the minus strand of JBKPMK010000474.1, from coordinate 3,756 downwards.
ACTTTATAAAAATGGATATAGAAGGAGCGGAAGTAGATGTAATAAATAAAAGTATTGACACATTCAAAAACGCAGATGTCATATCGTTAGAGTTCCACGGTACTAAAAGCATAATCGACGAGTTACTACTGCATCATGACTTTTTTTTCAGACCTATTACCATGACTTATATATATAAAAGAATCTTCAAGAACCTGTTGCTGCATCCGATCACATTATTTAATAGTTATATAGACACAATAGTCAGCAATCCACACGTCATTAACAAGGCTATTACTGGATTTGATATGACTAAAGACCAATTGCTAGCTGGAAGTTATGTCAAGGGAAAAAATATAGATCATCTGGCAAGATAATTATAATAATAAATGATCGCAATAATTTTAGTTGGTTCTTGAGTTGCTACTATGGTCCCCTGTAGCAGCTAGTTCGAGACCCTTTAGTAATAGAATTATATAATAATCATAGTTATACGACTCAGGTAAATGTATTGGCTGTATTGTTTTTAACTCCGCCTTCTAGACGGCCATATGAATTGCATTACTTCTGCAATCTTGAAGATGACGTTATAATAGTAACCGACAAGGAGACGTTTAGCAAATATTCTGATTCATTTGACGAGTTCAAGAAATTTAATTTTCAATACATCTTTGTTTCGATGGAAATTAAATTGATTAGCAAACTATTAAAAATAGGGAGTACGGCAGCTTTAGTAGCCTACGATGAGACGCAACTCGCAAAAATTATACATGCTAAAAAGATCAGCACAATAATAAGCGTCGAGGTGTTCTCTACTTTAAGTGAGCAGGCTTCACGTTTGTCGGAGAAATTCTCACTTAAACATATTGTCATAATCTGGGAAAATATAAAAAAATCGATATTTTATGTAGTTCCTCCGTTCTCTATATATACTAAAACTGTTAAATCTAAAGCAAGCAAGTTTATCGCAGTTTCTGATACTTCAAGACAATCCATGGAAATACTAAATATCCAAAATCATAAGATACAGACTATCTACCCAGGGATTCTTCTTGACAATTTTAGAGAATCTGGAGATAGCTCCGACAAGATACTATTCGTAGGAAACCTTGAGCCAAACAAAGGAATAACAATACTTCTGGGGGCATTTGAGAAACTGTCTGCGGATAGGCCTGATATTAAATTGATCATAGTAGGCAAAGGCACGTTGGAATCTAAAATTAATAAACTAATAAATTCTGGATCGAAAATAGAATACCAGGGATATGTATCCAGGTCTAAATTAGCTTCTATATATGCAGAGTGCAGTGTATTCTGTTCTCCAAGCGTACAGGTTAAGAGGGCAGGCCTAATCCTAACCTGGCAAGAGCAATTTGGATTTACTCTAATTGAAGCAATGGCATCAGGGTTACCTATAGTTTCATCAAACATCGGGACCATACCAGAAATCCTCGGCGCAAACAACTTTACAGTTCAACCAGATATAGGAAATGTTTCTAGTGCATTGGAACTGCTTTTAACTTGTGATACCTTAAGGAGAAAATTACGTCGTGAGAATAGAGAAAGAACTATTTCTACATTCGATGCATTGAAGCAATCATCTTTATTCGAGAAGGCGATTTATACATAATTATCAAAGTCTACTGATGTCAATACTGCTATCAACCGGCCTAGCCTATATGAGTTATGACGGGGGTTGCTAAGCATAATTTAAAAGATACTAACGAAACCTTACATCTACACTTGTATACAATGTTGTCTGAAATGAGAAGACATAGCCATCATTTTTTATTCATTTTAATTTCCTTTGTGAGCTTGTGCTCACAGTACTACGCTGGAGGGTTTAGGCCAATTATTTTTCACGATTCGCCTTATCCGATTGACCCTATCTCCTTACTTAGCAAGTTCGGATCGCTATGGAGAGATATAGCTAATTTCGGATATTTCGATCCTTCTGGACCATTTTTATCACTCTGGTATCTTTTTTTATCGCCTATCTTCCTCTTAACAAATGATTTAGTGATAACTCAATTTAGCTTTTTATTTATAATTTGTAACGTAACTCTATTTGGTTCTTACATCTTAGCGCGGTATTTAGGTATAAACAAAACCCTTTCAATATTAATTGCAGTATTATATCTCGCAAATCCACTTTCTATTTTTTATACATGGAGGATCTTAAACGCCGATATAATTCTACATGCTATGCTTCCTCTGATATTTCTAAGTGTTATAAAAATAGTCAACGGGGAAAAAACAAGAAAGTACATTCTCATTTTATTATTTACGGAATTTCTAAGTCTTCCGGGATTTGCAAATTTAGCCTATTACGCGTCATTTGCATTCGTTATCCTTCTCCTTGGTATATTCTTTGGATTTGTTGCCTGTTTCTCGAGTAAAATTTCGTCAAAAAAAGCAATTCTTAGGAACCTCCTAATATTTGGCATGCTTATCCTACCACTCTCAGCATATTTGATGAGTACGTTTGAAATTCAGCCAAGGGAATTATCAGCTTTACGTGACACGCATCTTCAAAGTGCTGAAACTATCTATCTTACCAATACACAGCATATTAATTTGTCCTCGCTGTTCTCCTTGACATCGCTTCCTCCTCTTTACGAGAAGCTAATTTGGTTTGATTATGAATACATCTACCTTCCAAATATATCATCAGTATTTGGTATAGCGGTAGCCTCAGTTATAGTAGTTAGCCTAGCAATAAGAATAATCTTCTCTAAGGACGGAGTTTCGAGAAACATGTATGCATTTATAGGAATACTAGCTGTTTTAACTGTCATCTTACTAAGAGAAACAGGGTTTTTAATATTGCAATATTCTCCAACATTGCTCCTTGCATTTAGAGACCCATATCACAAATTTGAGACAGAATTTACGCTGGTCTTGATCATTTTATTTTGCTATTCTGTGCAGGAACTATTCAAATTAAGAATTGTCATTGGGCATAAATCCCTGAAAATAGCCATTACATTAATTGTAGTTTCTATTCTAGTATATTGGGCATGGCCCTTTTATAGCGGAAATTTCGCGCCTACCAAGGTTGGCGAACCCCAAGTCAACTTGCATCCAATATCTGCGTTTGCGGATATGCCCTCTAAATATATGCCAGCGGTAAAATACTTAAAGCAAGATAATGAGGTAGTTACTGGGAAATCACGAGTCTTGGTTTATCCTTTGGCCAGCATTTTGTGGTGTGACGGGAACGGAACCTATTGGGGAAATGACATTCTCAGATTTTCAGGCATATCTACTGTTTCAACGGTGCATCAGGTAAATTTTCAAAATGAGAGTAATTTTATATCAAGTCTTTCCGACAATACAATCCTCTCAGACTTTAATTTCGCAAATTACATACATAAACTCGGAATAAAATATGTAGTAATCAAAAAGCAGGCATGTGACGTTGATACTCTATCTGGGAACATAAAAGACTTGAGAAATCAATCAAAAGAGATAGAAGAAAAATTAAGTAATTCGCAATTTGATCACGTAATGGATAATCAATATTATTCCATATTTAGGCTCAAAGGGGGAGGTCCAAGTTCAATCTCCATACTTGACGCGTCCTCTAATGAATCACTTAAATATAATTATAACAATAACAATAATTCCGTTAGTTTTATTAATTCTGCTAACAGCAGTAAAGTGCTATCGCTGCTCCATGGCACAGGACAACTTGTGAAGTATCAAAAGATTTCGTCTACTGAATACACTGTCAATGTGGAAAGTGATCGGAAACCGTTTTATCTAATATTTGCT